>NZ_JAELTR010000024.1:0-62030 GCF_016428945.1 Chromobacterium sp. ASV23 | reverse complement strand
CACCCAAACGCGCCAGAAAATCATAGTGGCGCAGGCAGGAACGGATGCGCGCGCCGGCCTCGAACAACAGGTGATCGCCGGCCAGGTGGCCCAGGGTGTCGTTGACCAGCTTGAAGCGGTCCAGGTCGATGAACAACAGCGCGAAACGGTCACCGGAACCGGCGACGAAGCCTTCCCAGGCCCGATGCAGCGCCTTGGCGAAGTAGTTGCGGTTGGGCAGTTTGGTCAGGGGATCGTGCAGGCTGTCGAACTCCAGCTGCGCATTGACTGCGTCCAGCTCGCTGGTGCGCTCTCGCACCCGCTGTTCCAGCTCGGCATAGGCCTGCTGCAGGCTCTCCAGCGCGCGCACCCGCGCCAGCGCCGCGCCGATGTTGTTGGCGACGAACTCCAGCACTTCCTGATCGCGAAAATTATAGTTCACCTCGCCGTCGTAGCTCTGCACCGCCAGCACGCCCAGCAATTCATGGTCGCAGTACAGCGGCACGCCCAACCAGCTTTGCGGCTTTGCGCCTCCGTCTTCCACCGCGGCCTGCACCTGGCTGTACGGGTCGACCAGCAGCGGCCGTCCGCTGTGCAGCACCTGTTCGATATAGCCCTGGGCCGGCTTGCGCGGGTGCAAGACCTCGACATATTCGTCGGCGCAATAGGGAAACGTGATGCGGTCGCTCAGCTTGTCGTATAAGGCCACCACGCAATTGCGCGCCGACACCATTTCCGACAGCAGCCGGTGCAGACCGCTGAGAAAAGCCTCCAGCGACAGACTGGAGTTGGATAATTCAGCGATGCGGAACAAGGCGTTCTGGAACTTCTCCACCTGCTTGCGGCTGGCCACCTCGGCCCGCAGCCTGGCATTGGCGCCTTCCAGCTCGCAGGTGCGCAGCCAGACCTGGCGTTCCAGTTGGCTGCGGTAAAGCACCCGGTCCAATGCGAAACCGACATGGCGGGCGGCGAACATGAACAATAACTGCTCGGACGAGGTCAGCGCCGCCTGGTCCTCATAGGCATGCAGCATGACCGCGCCGATGGGATTGCCGTCGGCGTTCACCAAGGGCGCGCCCATCCAGAACGCCGGCAACACGGCCGGCTGCGCCAGCTTCTCGTCGCGGCACAGTTCGGCGATGCGCTCGCCGGTCAGCACCATGGGCTTGCCGCCGCGCAGCAGCCAGGCGGCCAATGCGGCATGCCCGTCGTCCAGCGGCAGCATCGCTTGCGGCGAAGGCGGCGCCGGATCGCGCCTGTCGACGTAGAACGGAAAATGCAGGCTGGCGCCGTCGTCGCCATACAGCGCGATGGCGAAATTACTGGCATCCATCAGCCGCTGCATCAGCTTGTGCAAGCGCGGCAGCAGCCGATCCAGGCTGGCGCACTCGCCGGCCAAGAGGCTGATTTCCAGCATGGTCTCGTTGGCCAGCCGGGCCGCCGATTGCTCGCTGCGCAGCGCGGCGCAATACAAGTGCCCGCCCAAGAGCGCGGCGATGTCGGCCGCCTCCGCCGGCGCCTGTCCGCGCCACACAAGCCAGCCCACCGTGTTATCCGCCATCCGCAACGCCAGCGCGCCGCCATCCGGTCCCGGCAGACGGCCGCTGGCCAAAGCGTCGGCGCTTGGCAAACCGTCGGCCGCCCCCAAACTGGCCAGGCGCTGCCAGGTCACGCCGGACAGCCCCCATACCGCCGCGGCGGACAACCCGCCACCTCGCCCCAACAGCGCCAAGGCGCGCTCGGCGGCTTGCGCCGGACTTTCCAAATATTCAGCCGTGCTCATCATGTCATTATCGTAGTACGAGTTAGCCGGAAAATCCGCATGCCACGCTCAGGCCGCTTCCCCACGGCCGCGCCAGCTGGCGGACATGCAAAAGCCCGGAGCATAAGCTCCGGGCCGATGGATTTGCCACTGCAGCGGGCGCGCCGCCGCCAGGGTTCAATCCTGCGCTTGCAACAGCAGATCGAGCAGCGCGTCCAGCTGCGCCGGCTCGTGCTGCGCCGACAAGGAAATCCGCAAGCGCGCGCTGTTTTCCGGCACGGAGGGCGGACGGATGGCGGGCACCCAGAAGCCTTGCTGTTTCAAGCGCTCAGCCTGCCTTATGGCATGAGCATCCTCGCCTATGATAATGGCTTGAATCGGTGTGCGGGAAGCCCTGCCGGCAAAATGCGTGCCGGCCAGCCGTTCGCGGCAGCGCGCCGCCAGTTGCCGCAGCCGTTCGCGGCGGTCGTCGCCCTCGGCAATCAGCCGCAGGCTGGTTTCCACCGCGGCGGCCAGCGCCGGCGGCTGCGCGGTGCTGAAGATATAGGTGCGGCCGCGATTGACCAGCCATTCCACCAAAAGCCGGCTGCCGGCGACGAAAGCGCCGGCGAGACCGGCCGCCTTGCCCAGCGTGGCCATGTAGATCAGCCGTTCCGAGGCCAAGCCATGCTCCGCCGCCGAGCCGCGGCCGCCGCCCAGCACGCCGAAACCGTGCGCGTCATCGACATACAGCCAGGCGTCGTAGCGGTCGGCCAGCGCCAGCAAGGCCGGCAGCGGGGCCTCGTCGCCATCCATGCTGTACACCGCGTCCACCGCGATCAGCTTGGTACAGGCGCGGCTCGCCGCCAGCAGCTGTTCCAGATGTTCCAGATCATTGTGGCGGAAACGCTGGAAATCGGCGCGCGACAGCAGGCAGCCATCGTTCAGCGAGGTATGGTTCAACTTGTCGGCGAACACCGCGTCGTCGCGGCCGACCAGGCTGGTGATCACCGCCAGATTGGCGGCATAGCCGGAGCCGAACAACAGCGCCGCCTCGCGGCCGACGAAGCGCGCCAGCGCTTCCTCCGCGCGCTGGTGCGCTTCACTGTGGCCGGTCAGCAGATGCGATGCGCCGCTGCCGGCGCCCCAGCGCTCGACGCCCTGCTGCAGCGCACGCACCAGGGCCGGATGATCGGCCAGCCCCAGGTAATCATTGCTGGCAAACGATAGGTAAGATTGACCTTCAATGACGATATCAACTCCCTGCGGCGACTCCAGGGTGGCGCGTCGGCGCAGGCGGTGATTCGCATCCAGTTCATTCAGGGCGGCGGACAAATCTTGCAGGCGCATGATGGTTGCACTCTTTTGCGTGGGTTGACCAAACCGCGGCGGCGAACCACCTCGGTACGACACACTATATATAGGTTCGCATTTAAGCAGACAGCGCAGAATTGCTAAAGAATATTACAGGGCCCGCAAGTCCAGTTTGGCCATCAGTGTCTGGTCGGCCAGTACATCGGGGTTGCCCGTGGTCAGCAGCTTATCACCATAGAATATCGAGTTGGCGCCGGCCAGGAAGCACAAGGCCTGGGTCGCCTCGTCCATCTCGCGCCGGCCGGCGGACAAGCGGACATAGCTCTTGGGCATGGCGATGCGCGCCGCGGCGATGGTGCGCACAAACTCGGTCCAGTCCAGCCGGCTGGCATCCGCCAGCGGCGTGCCCACCACCTGCACCAGATTATTCACCGGCACCGACTCCGGCTGCGGGTCCAGATTGGCCAGTTGGGCGATCAGCCCGGCGCGGTCGCGCCGGGTTTCATTCATGCCGACGATGCCGCCGCAGCATACCGACAAGCCGGCCTTGCGCACTTTGCCCAGCGTCTCCAGCCGATCCTCATACTCTCGAGTATGGATGATATCCGCATATTTGTCAGGCGCGGTGTCCAGGTTGTGGTTGTAGTAATCCAGGCCCGCGTCCTTCAGCTGCTCAGCCTGCCCGTCGCGCAACAGGCCGAAGGTGGCGCATGTCTCCAGCCCCAGCGCCTTCACCTCGCGCACCATGTCCAAAGTCTTGGCCAAGTCGGCATCCTTCGGCCCGCGCCAGGCCGCGCCCATGCAAAAACGGCCAGCGCCGTTGGCCTTGGCCTGCCGCGCGGCCGCCACCACCTCGTCCACCGTCATCATCGGCTGATCGGCTACCGGCGTGTCATGGTGCAGCGACTGCGGACAATAGCCGCAATCCTCCGGACAGCCGCCGGTTTTGATCGACACCAGCGTCGACAGCTGGATTTTGGTCGGATCGAAAAACTGCCGATGGATCTCTGCCGCGCGGAACACCAGCTCCATGAAGGGCAGACCGAGCAGGGCCTCCACCTCGTCCACGCTCCAGTTGGCTTGTTCCGGGTGCGGCGCCGCCGTGCGCTTGAACTCCATCGGTACAGTATGCATCGTACGCTCCATTCATCTAATGTCATTACAGGGGGACGCATTGCCCATCCCGCCAACAGGGCGGGCGGCAAAATCTTGGAGGGCCAGGCCCGATGCTGTCAAACTTAATTACATCTATAATTGACAACTGCTCACCAATTAAGCAGAACTGCCTGCTTTGCGGACAGGCCGGCACCCGCCGCGGCCTATGCCCGCCTTGCCGCGACATGCTGCCCACCCTGCCCGCTGAACAGTGTCCGCGTTGCGCCGAACCGACGCTTGGCGGCATGCTGTGCGCCCACTGCCAACGCCGGCCGCCGCACTTCGACGCGCTACACGTTCCTTATCTTTTTGACTACCCCCTGAGCGGGCTGATTCATGCCTTCAAGTATGGCAAACGGCTGCCTTTGGCGGGGGTTTTGGGCGGCCTGCTGAGCGATTTCGCGCAGGGCTCCGGCCACGAATACGACCTTGTCATTCCGGTTCCATTGGCAAATGAACGACTTGCGAAAAGGGGCTTCAATCAGAGCGGCGAGCTTGCCAAAGCGTTCGCTGGTACAATAAACACCCGTTTTTCGGATAATCTGTGTTGGCGAAAATACAACACAGCGTCGCAGGCCTCGCTCGGCCGCGCCGAAAGACTCAGAAACGTGCGCCATGCGTTCGGCGTAAAACGCCGCTGCGACGGGCTTTCCATCGCCATCATCGACGACGTCGCCACCAGCGGCGCCACCCTCTCCTCCCTGGCTCGAGAGCTCAAAAAACAGGGTGCGAAACGGGTCGACGGATGGGCGCTGGCCCGGGCGTTTTCCCCAAAAACTTGACCAAGATTTTGATTCCTTGGAACAATCCAGCCTGCCAACGATGTTCACTGTTGTTCTATTTCAGCCGGAAATTCCGCCCAACACGGGCAATGTGATCCGTTTATGTGCCAACACCGGCTGTGAACTGCATCTGGTCAAACCGATGGGCTTCCCGCTTGAGGATGCCAAGTTGCGGCGAGCGGGACTCGATTATCACGAGTATGCCCGCGTCGTGGTCCACGAAGACTGGTCTGCTTGTCTGCAGGCCCTTCAGGGACGGCGGATTTTCGCCGCGACGACGAAAGGCGCTACGCGCCATGACCGGATTTCCTACCAACCCGGGGACGTTTTTCTGTTCGGTCCCGAATCCCGCGGCTTGCCGCAAGAGGTGCTGGCTGCCCTGCCGGCGCAACAAAGGATTCGCTTGCCGATGCGTCCCGAGTCGAGAAGCCTCAACCTCTCCAACGCCGTCGCTGTGACGGTGTATGAGGCTTGGCGCCAGATCGACTTCGCAGGGGGGGCATAGCAGTTCGCAAGGTTGGCCCAACAGCATAGGGAGGTTTATGCAACCTGTACTCCGATGGCTGTGGCTTGTATTTGTCAGTCTCGTGCTTGTGGCCTGTTCCACCGTGAAGACGGCCAGTGCCACAAACCAGTCGGCTACGCCGACAAACAAGAAGACCGTCGCCAAGAACGGGGCTTATTTCCAGAACGACGGTCCGGCCGATCATATCCCGGTCAACCTGAATCTGGTGCCCGACGCCGTGCCGCAAGAAGAGCCGCTGATCAAGTCGGCTAACCTGCCGTACTCGGCGCTGGGCATGAGCTTCCGTCCTGACGTGCGCGAAAAGCCTTACCACGCCACAGGCCGTGCCTCTTGGTACGGCAAACAGTTCCACGGTCGCAAGACGACCTCGGGCGAACGCTATGACATGTTCGCCATGACCGCAGCGCACCCGACGCTGCCGATCCCGAGCTATGCCCGGGTGACCAACCTGACCAACGGCAAGTCCGTGGTGGTCCGCATCAATGATCGCGGTCCGTTCCACAAGAGCCGTTTGATGGATCTGTCGTTTGCAGCCGCCTACAAGCTTGGCTTCGTCAAGCAAGGCAGCGCCAAGATCGCGGTGGACCGCGTCTGGCCGGCCGCCGACGATACTTATGTCGCTTCGGCGCAACCGGTGACCGAGCCGGTCCGCGAGCTGAAGGCAGGCGACAATCCGAAATATCTGCAGCTGGGTTCATTTACCAAGCTGGCCAACGCGGAAGCGCTGCTGCAGAAGATGCTGGACCAGCTGGATGACAAATATGACTCCAAGCTCGGCATCGTCAACCAGGAAGGCCTCTACAAGGTGCGCCTGGGCCCGTTCCCCTCGGACGAGGCCGTACGCACCGTAGCGGAGAATCTTCACGTCGAAACCGTGATCTCCAGCTTGTAAGGCTGACTGCTGAATCGTATGGCACAGGGCGAAAGGCGAAGGATGCATCCTTCGCCTTTTTTCATGCCCGCCGCCCAAGAAAAAACCCCGGCCTTTCGGACCGGGGCAATGCCTAAATATCAACGATTCAGGCCCCGCTCAGGGAGCCAAGCGGGAGGTGTGAACACCTAATGCTTAGGTGGCGGGCCGCAATCAAAGTTCCTGCGGCGGCTCGTCCACCGGCGGCAACGCGTCGAACCAGCCCTTCACGACCTGCTCCACCTGGTCCACGCCGGCCTTCTTCAGGCTGGAGAACATCTGCACGCTGACGGCCGGGTAATCGGCCAGCTCGCGCTTCACCAGCGCCAGCACCTTGGCCTGCTCCTGGCGCGACAGCTTGTCGGCCTTGGACAGCAGGATATGCACCGGGCGGCCGGTTTCGCGGAAAAAATCCAACATTCTGCGATCGAGTTCCTTAAGCGGGTGGCGAGCGTCCATAATCAACAGGAGGCCGATCAGGCTCTGCCGCGTCTGCAGGTAGCGACCCAGCAGCTCCACCCAGTGCGCGCGCACCGCCTCCGGCACCTCGGCATAGCCGTAGCCTGGCAGGTCCACCAGGAAGCACTCCTCGCCCAGCTCGAAGAAGTTGATGTGCTGGGTCCGGCCCGGCGTCTTGGACACGTAGGCCAGACGCGTGCGGTTGGCCAGCGTGTTTATCGCGCTGGACTTGCCGGCATTGGAGCGTCCCACGAAGGCGACCTCGGCGCGCGTGGCCGGCAGGTCCTTCATGTGGTTGACGGTGGTATAAAATCTGGCGTTCTGAAAAATCGACATGGTAGTAAGGTTGAAATCAGTTGGTATAGAATAACAGGTTTGGAATTGCTACTTTTACAGATATTTTAGGGCTCACCCCTAAAGGAGCGACCATGAAACGAATAATGCTGTTGGCGATGGCAACCTTTTCCCTGGCCGGCTCAGCGCTGGCAGCCGCTCCGGGCCCGCAGGGCGACCCGGCGAAAGGCAAGCAGATCGTCGATACCGTCTGCGCGGCCTGCCACGGAGTGGACGGCAACAGCGTCGCGGCGGCCAATCCCTCGCTGGCAGGACAGAGTTCCCAATATCTGTATAACCAGTTAAAAGCCTTCAAGAGCGGCCAGCGCAAGAATCCGACCATGCTCGGCATGGCGTCCACGCTGTCCGACGACGATATGCGCAATGTCGCGGCCTACTTCAGCGAACAGAAGCCCAAGGAGCGCGAGGCCGCCGACAAGGCGCTGATGCCGCTGGGCGCCAAGATTTACCGCGTGGGCAACAATACCACCCATGTGCCGGCCTGTATGGCTTGCCACGGTCCTGCCGGCAAGGGTCTGCCCGACGAATTCCCGCGCCTGGGCAGCCAGCATGCCGCGTATGTCGCCAAGCAACTGGCCGACTTCAAGGCCGGCGCCGATCGCAAAAATTCCATCATGTACGACATCGCCAGCCGCATGACGGACGAGGAGATGAAGGCCGTCGCCGAATACATCTCCGGCCTGCGCTGAGCGCCATGCCCGCCCGGCACGCCTCCGCCAAGCGCGCGCAGCCGCAACTTTGCCGACCCGGCTCGTTCAAAAGGGAAGCCCCAGGCGGGCTTCCCTTTTTGTGTTCCCGACCATGAATAAAAATCAACGCCGCCATTCCACCGTCCACGCGCTGTATGAGCTGCTCAGTTCGATGCGTTTCGCCATCGGCCTGTTGACCATCCTGGCCATCGCCTCGGTCATCGGCACCGTGCTGAAACAGAACGAGCCCTATCCGAACTATGCTTTCGAGTTCGGCCAGTTCTGGTTCCAGGCCTTCGAACGGCTAGGCTTGTTCGACGTCTACCATTCCGGCTGGTTCCTGACCATCCTGGCCTTCCTGGTGCTGTCCACCACGCTGTGCGTGCTGCGCAACGGCCCGGGCTTCATCAAACAGATGCGCTCGTTCCGAGAAAAGGCCAGCGACGGCTCGCTGGCCGCCATGGCGCACAGCACCGCTTTTACCGCCGAGCAGGCCGATCCGCAGCGGCTGTACGGCTATCTGCAGGCCCAGGGCTTCCGCTGGCGGGAGACCGAGCGCGGCAGCGGCGTGCGGCTGATCGCGGCCAAGAAGGGCGCGGCCGGCAAACTCGGTTATTTCTTCGCCCACATCGCCTTGATCGTCATCTGCGTCGGCGGGCTGATAGACGGCAACCTGCCGCTGAAATTGGCGGAAATGGCTGGCCGCATCGTGCCGGAAACCCGCGACATCCCGCAAAGCCAGATTCCCGCCGCCAGCCGCCTCGGCACGTCCAATCTGTCGTTCCGCGGCAACGTCAACATCGCCGAGGGCAAGAGCGCCGACGTCACCTTCCTGAATTCCGGCAACGGCTATCTGGTGCAGGAGCTGCCCTTCATCGTCACGCTGAAGAAATTCCATGTCGATTACTACAGCAATGGCATGCCCAAGCTGTTCGCCAGCGACATAGTGGTGACAGACAAGGCCACCGGCAAGCGCACCGAGGCGACGGTCAAGGTCAACCATCCGCTGATCGTGGACGGCGTGGCCATCTATCAGTCCAGCTTCGGCGACGGCGGCTCGCCGCTGCGCTTCAACGCCTGGAACTTGGCCTCCCCGCACGCGGCGCCGGTACCGCTCGCGGGGGTATCGATGAACAGCCAGCCGCTGCGCGCCAACGGCAAGGACTACACGCTGGAGTTCGGCGAGCTGCGCGTATTCAATATCGAAAACATCGGCAAGCCGGACGCGGCCGACCCCACGCTGCGGCAACGCATGCAGGACGCGCGCGAAGTGAAGCACGAAAAGTCGCTGAAGAACTTCGGCCCCTCCGTCAGCTTCAAGCTGCGCGACGCCCAAGGCCAGGCGGTGGAGTACCTGCATTACATGGCGCCGATCGAGCAGGACGGCGCGCAATATCTGATGGCCGGCATGCGGCGCACCCCGGCGGAGCCGTTCCAGTACCTGCGCCTGCCGCTGGACGACGATATGAAGCTGGATCGCTTCATGCGCCTGTACGCCGCGCTGCGCGATCCGGCGCTGTACGACGAAGCGGCGGCCCGCGCCACCCGCAAGGCCCAACAGGGCGGCGTGATCGACGCCAAGCTGGCCCGCCAGTTCGGCGACAGCGTCAAGGGCGTGCTGCAACGCTTCGCCGACAACGGCTTCGCCGGACTGGAGAAATTCCTGGACGAACGGGTGCCGGCCGACAAGCGCCAGGCGGTGGCGCAAACCTATATCAAGATCCTGCAAGGCGCGGTGATCGACGTGATGGCGGTGGCCGATGAGAAAGCCGGCGCCAAGCCGCTGGCCGCCGACACCGCCCACTACCGCTTCCTGCTGGACGGCCTGGTGGCCGCCAGCGGCCTGCATGACTACGGCGCGCCGGTCTTCCTGCAACTGGACGGTTTCGACCAGGTGCAGTCGTCCGGCCTGCAGCTGACCCGTTCGCCGGGCAAGATCCTGGTGTACTTGGGATCAGTCCTGCTTGTGCTCGGCATCGTGCTAATGTTCTATGTGCGGGAACTAAGACTGTGGATACGCCTGGATGGCCGCCATCTGCGGGTGGCCATGACGTCGAATCGACACAATCGCGATCTGGATACCGACTTTCAGCGTCACGTCGACGCCATCCAACACCTGACAAGGGGAGCCTGATGGAGCTTGTCAATTCCGCTTACGCCCGCGTGCCGCTATGGCAGCGGCTGAACCTGTGGGACTGGGCCTATGCGCTGCTGATCGTGGCTGCCGCCGGCTATGCCTTCAAGCTGTACCACCTCAATATGGACGTGTACGAGCAGGGCATCCTGGCCGGTTCGGCGCTGGGCCTGATCGCGCTGGGCTGGTTCTGGAAGGCCTGGCGCGGCTATTTCCCGCTGGCCGGCGCCTTGGCGCTGGCCGCCATCCCACTGTACCAGCATGATCTGGCGCGCGGCCAGCAGGCGTTCTGGCTCAAGTACGCGCTGTCCAGCCAATCCGCCATCATGTGGATGTGCACGCTGTTCTTCCTCGCCACCGGCGTCTACTGGGTGGCGCTGCTGCGCCGTTCGGACTCGCTGGCGCGCATGGGCAGCGGGCTGACCTGGTCCGCCGCGGTGATGGGGCTGGCCGGCCTGTTCGTGCGCTGGTATGAAAGCTATTTGATCGCGCCGGACGTCGGTCACATCCCGGTGTCCAATCTGTACGAAGTCTTCGTGCTGTTCACGCTGATCACCGCGCTGATGTACCTGTACTACGAGGCCAAGTTCGCCGCGCGCCAAGCCGGCGCGCTGGTGCTGCTGGTCATCAGCGCCGCGGTACTCTTCATCCTGTGGTACACCTTCGACCGCAAGGCGCATGAGATCCAGCCTCTGATCCCGGCGCTGCAATCGTGGTGGATGAAGATACACGTGCCGGCCAACTTCGTCGGCTACGGCGCCTTCTCGCTGGCGGCGATGCTGGGCGTCGGCGAGCTGATGGCGCAGAAGGGCTGGCTGAAAGACCGCCTGCCCAGCGCCGAGGTGCTGGACGAAATGATGTACAAGGCCATCTCGGTGGGCTTCCTGTTCTTCACCATCGCCACCATCCTGGGCGCGATGTGGGCGGCGGACGCCTGGGGCGGCTACTGGAGCTGGGACCCGAAGGAAACCTGGGCGCTGATCGTCTGGCTGAACTACGCCGCCTGGCTGCACATCCGCTTGGTCAAAGGCTGGCGCGGCGCGCCGCTGGCCTGGTGGGCGGTGATCGGCCTGGCCGTCACCTCCTTCGCCTTCCTCGGCGTCAATATGTTCCTGTCCGGCCTGCACTCCTACGGCGGCTTGTAATCTTTCCCGGTTATCATGCACGCCCCGCCGCAAACGGGGCGTTTTGCATTTCTCCCGCCCGGAACGATGGCATTTGGTATCCTTGTAACGCTTTTATCGATTTTTTATCCCTTTAAGGAACGTTCTACACCATCATGGACTTATCGTGGCTGTCCGACCCCGCCGCCTGGCTGGGCCTCTTGACGCTGATCATCCTCGAGATCGTACTCGGCATCGACAACCTGATTTTCGTGGCCATCCTGGCCGAGAAACTGCCGCCGGAACAACGCGACCGCGCCCGCATCACCGGCTTGTCGCTGGCGCTGATCATGCGGCTGGTACTCCTGGCCAGCATCTCCTGGCTGGTGACCCTGACGACGCCGCTGTTCTCGGTCTGGGGCCAATCGTTCGCCGGTCGCGACCTGATCATGCTGGGCGGCGGCGCCTTCCTGCTGTTCAAGGCCACCACCGAGCTGCATGAGCGGCTGGAAGGCGTGGAACACGCCAAGGGCGCCACGCAACGCGCCTATGCCGCCTTCGGCACCGTGGTGGCGCAAATCCTGGTGCTGGACGCCGTGTTCTCCATCGACTCGGTCATCACCGCCATCGGCATGTCCGAACATCTGCCGGTGATGATGCTGGCCGTCATCGTGGCGATGATCCTGATGATCGCCGCCAGCAAGCCCTTGACCGCCTTCGTCAACGCTCACCCCACCGTGGTGATGCTGTGCCTGGGCTTCCTGCTGATGATCGGCTTCAGCCTGATCGCGGAAGGCTTCGGTTTCCACATTCCCAAGGGCTATCTGTACGCCGCCATCGGCTTCTCGGTGCTGATCGAGGCTTTCAACCAGGTGTCGCAGGCCAACCGCATCCGCTACCTGAACCGCACGCAAAGCTTCCGCGAACGCACCGCCGATGCCGTGCTGAGCCTGATGGGCAGCCGCCTGTCCGACGGCGCGGCGCCCGAGGCCAAGCCCGAAGCCGGCCCGCAACCGGTGGAAGACACCGCCTTCGGCCACAACGAACGCGCGATGATACACAGCGTGCTGACCCTGGCCGAACGGCCGATCCGCGTCATCGCCACCCCGCGCGCCGACATCCACCGCCTGGACCTGAGCCAGCCGGAAGCGGCCCAGCGCAAGGCCTTGCGCGACAGCCCGCACTCCCGCATGGTGGTGATCCGCGACGGCAGCATAGACGAACCGCTGGGCATCGTCGCCCGCAAGGACTTGCTGGCGCAGCTGCTGGATGGCCGTCCGCTGGACATCGACGCCGCGCTGCGCCAGCCGCTGGTGCTGCCGGAGACCGTCACCGTGCTGAAAGCGCTGGAAAGCTTCCGCCAGCACGCCGCCGACATGGCCTTCGTCGTCGACGAATTCGGCAGCCTGGAGGGCATCGTCACCCAGAAAGACCTGATGGAAGCCATCGCCGGCGAATTCCCGGAAGAGCACGAGCGCCATGAATTGCCGGCCATCGTCGCCCATCCGGACGGCAGCTACAACGTGGAAGGCAGCCTGGAGCTGGTGACGCTGGAACAGTACCTGACGCTGGGCGATTTCGAGGATGAAGACTTCCACACCGTGGCCGGTTTGCTGATGGACTGCCTGGAACGCATCCCGCGCGAGGGCGATGAAGTGGTCGTGGGCGACTGGAAGCTGCGCGTCACCGCGCAGAAGGGCAACCGCACCGAGCGCGTGCTGATCAGCCCGCTGGCCAACCATGGCGGCGACGAGCAGTAAGCCCGACAGCCAGGGCCCGCAGCGGCCCTGGTTTCTCTACGTGCTGCGCTGCGAGAGCGGCGCCCTGTACACCGGCATCAGCACCGACGTGGCGCGCCGCTTCGCGCAGCACGCCGCCGGCAAGGGCGCGCGCTACACCCGCCTCAATCCGCCGGTCTCCATCGAAATGGTGGTGGAGTACCCGGACCGTTCGGCCGCGCTGCAGGCCGAACACGCCTTCAAATGCCTCTCCAGCGCTGCCAAACGGGATTTTCTGGGCCGACATGGCCATGCCAAACAGGCAAGCTGATCCTGCCCGCGCCGCAATTATGAACAGCCGTAAAACAGCGGCTGTTTACATATATGTACATATTTCTTGACCCAGCCCAACTTCCTGCCTTGGCGTAGGCTGAGTTCAGGTAATCCTTACCTGGACCCATTCGGGAGAACATCATGAAAAAGCTCGCTCGCAACATCCTGTCTGCCACCCTGCTCTGCGGCCTCGCCTGCGCCGGCGCGGCCCAAGCCAACGAAACCCAATGGCAGAAACACCACCCCCGCCGAGAGGAGGTGAACAAGCGGCTGGCCAACCAGAACAAGCGCATCAACCAGGAAGAAAAAAGCGGAAAAATCAACCAGGCCGAAGCGCACAAGCTGCACCGGGAGGACCAGAACATCCGCCAGCAGGAACGCGACATGGCCAAGCTCGATCACGGCCACATCACCAAGCAAGAACAGAATGTGCTGAACCAGGAGGAAAACGGGGTCAGCCAGCAGATCAAGAACGGCAACTAATGGTCTGAACGCCTTGCGCCGCCGGCAAAACGGCTTTGCCGGCGCGCGCCTAGCCGCCGCGCCCCTTGCCCGCCTAGACTGCAGCCCGTCACTCCTCGGAATGCAGCTATGATGCCATCTTCTGCCGTTTCTGCCCCCGCCAGTCTGCCGCGTCCGCAATTGCTGCTGTACGCAGCCGCTAGCGGCTGCGCGGTCGCCAATCTCTATTACATCCAGCCACTGATGCTGTTGCTGGCCCAATCCCTGGGTACCGGCCTGCATCACATAGGCACCGTCGCCACAGTGCTGCAACTGGCCTATGCCGCAGGTCTGCTATTGCTGCTGCCTTTGGCCGACATTGTGGATAAAAAACGCTTGCTGGCTGCTCTGTGGATAAGTAACGGCGCGGGAGCCGTGCTGGCTGCCAATGCAGGCTCGCTGAGCCAGCTGCTGCTGGCCAGCCTGGTAATAGGCGCCAGCGCCATCAGCGCCCAGGTGCTGATCCCGCTGGCCTCTCAGCAGGCCGCGCCGGAACAGCGAGGACGGGTGGTCGGCTGCATCCTCAGCGGCATGCTTAGCGGTATTCTGTTGTCGCGCAGCATAGCCGGCACGCTGGCAACCCATGGCGGCTGGCAAGCGGTTTACTGGCTGGCGGCAGGAGTCGATGTCTTGCTGCTGCTGTTCGTCCTGCCGCGTATCCCCTCCAGCTGCGGCTCCACGAACACAGCCTACCCCGCGCTACTGGCTTCGCTATGGCGACTGTGGCGACTCCAGCCGCTGCTGCGTGCCGCCTGTCTGTGCGGTGCGGCCTCGTTCGCCGCTGTCAGCGCGCTGTGGAGCGCATTGGCCTGGTTGCTGGCTCAGGCACCCTATCACTATGCCAGCGGTGAAGTGGGGTTATTCGGTCTCGCCAGCGTGGCCGGCATCCTCGCCACCCCGCATCTGGGCCGATGGGCCGACCGCCGTGGCAGCCGCCAACTGGTGACGCTAGGCGCGGGACTGGCGCTGGCTGCCTTCGCCTTGCTGGTTTGGGGCACCATGCTGCCGGCGCTGATCGCCGCGCTGTTGCTGCTGGATGTGGGCGGACGCGCCGCACTGCTGGGCAACCAGTTGCGCGCGCTGGCGCTGGATGCCCAGGCCCGTTCCCGGCTCAACACCCTGTTCATGGCCAGCTATTTCTTGGGCGGCGCGCTGGGCACGCGGCTGGGCGCCAGCCTGGCGCCGCGTTTCGGCTGGATGGGGATTGCCGCCTTCGGCTTGTGCGCCACGCTGTTGATCTGGCGCGTCAACCGCCGGCTGCCTGCCTGAACTCTCCACTTCCCGCCAACTGCCGTGCCAACGCCCGATGGAATAGCTGGAGCTTGGCCGACATTGCCGGCAACGCCCTCAGTAGATGGATGTCCTCCTCGCGGCCGGCCGGATCACGCATCACTAGCCGCAGATGACCAACTCGCAGATCGGACTGCGCGACCCAATCCGGCAACAGCGCCAACCCCAAGCCCAGGCAAGCGGCCTCGCGCAAGGCGTCGAAATCGTCGCAGCGCAACGCCGCTTCCATCTGCGGCAGGATACGCCGCCAGCCATGGCCTGACGGATCGTTCAGTTTGTCCAACAAGCGGTGGCCGGCCAGATCGGCCTCCCCAACCGGCTGCCCATGTCGCGCCAGATAATCCGGACTGGCCACCACCAGCCAGCGCTGGCGGCCAAGATGGCTGGCATACAGCCCGCTGTCCGGCAGCACGCCGATGCGGATGGCGCCATCCAGACGCTCCAGCGATGGATTAGCCAACCGCTCGGTCAGGTCCAGTTCCAGTCTCAATTCCGGATGGTTTTGCTGCCAGTCGATCAGCCAAGGCAGAATCTGCCGCTTGCCAAAAGTTGGCCAGCAACTGATCCGCAGCACGCCTTCGGTACTGCCAGCCACTGCGCGCACCTCTGCGTCCATATCGGCCAGCGCGTCCAGAATCCCCTGGGCGCGGATGAACAGCCGTTCGCCGCCATCGGTCAGCCTCACCCCGCGACTGGAACGCACCAGCAGCGGGAGGGCAAAGTACGCCTCCAGCTGATCCAGCTGCCGGCTCAAGGCAGAAGCCGTGACGCCACGCCGCCGCGCCGCCGCCGAAAACGAGCGGCAACGAACCACTTCAACAAATACCGCCAGTTGCTCGGCATAGCGCACCGTCTCCATCGTACCCTCAGCACAAAAATTCGAATGTCGTTTTGTACACGCCACGCGAGGGAAGAACAAGCTCAGGCATGCTCAAACAAGCCCTCGGCCTCGGCAAAGCCATAGTGATGGCCGAGCATGGATGGCCACTCGCCCAAGCGCGCCTCGTCCGCCATCCGCCGCACCAACCCCATCACCGCGAGCATCGGCCCTGCGCCCAGGCTGACTCGGGCTACGCCGACATCGAACCAGTCAGACGCGCCGGCCACGCCAGGCAAGGCCATCAGATTCAACGGACCGTTCAGGGCTCGGACCAGCCGTGCCGCTTCGACAACATCGACCAACCCGGGCACGAACACCATGTCCGCGCCGGCCGCCAGGTAAGCGTTGCCGCGCGCCAGCGTTTCGGCGAAGCGCCGCTCGGCACTCAGCCCCAAGTCCAACAAATAGGTATCGACGCGGGCATTGATCCATAGCGGCGCGTTCAACGCGTCGGCCATCTGTCTGGCGGCGGCCAGGCGCGCGCATTGCGACTCGATAGAGAACAAGGGCTGCGCCAAAGCGCCATGGCCGTTGTCCTCCAGATTGACGCCAACCGCGCCGGCCTCCATCGCCCCCCGTACAGTCACGGCGACATCCTGCGGGGATAGGCCATAGCCTGCCTCGATGTCGGCGCTGACGGGGACGTCCACGCCGCGGACGATGGCTGCGATCTCGCTTAGCATCGCCTCGCGTCCTATGCGCTGAGCATCGCGCCAACCTCGGGCGTAGGCGATGCCGCCGCTGGTGGTGGCAAGGGCGGGATGGCCGGCGGCTTCGAACAACCGGGCGCTGGCGGCATCCCAGGCATTGGGCAGCAGCAGCTTGCCTTGAATGTTGAGTTGGCGGAAATGCTGGAACTGGGTCAGCGGCGCAATCATGACGACTCCTGTTGTGGGAAACGCCGTCATCGTCTCGCAAGCATCGCCCGCCTGCTGGCGGATTCCGGACGTGGACAGCGCCCGCTATTCAGTTCCGAAAACCGCTGGCTGCGACGGGGAATTGGCGCGATCATCAGGCGATGGAATTCGATCCCGATACTTGCTATCGCGCGCTGGCCAGCCGCGATGCCCGCTTCGACGGCCGCTTCTTCATCGGCGTGCGCACCACCGGCATCTACTGCCGGCCGATCTGCCCTGCTCGCACCGCGCGCCGCGAAAACGTGGACTTCTATCCGACAGCCGCCGCCGCGCAAGAGGCGGGCTTCCGTCCCTGCCTGCGCTGCCGGCCGGAAGCCGCGCCGGATTCCGGCGCTTGGCGCGGCGTCTCCAACAGCGGCCACTCCCACACCGTGGCGCGCGCGTTGGCGCTGATCGAGCAAGGCGCTCTGGACGAAGCCGGTCTGTCCCTGCTGACGGATAAGCTGGGCGTGGGCGAGCGGCAATTGCGCCGACTATTCGCGCAATATGTGGGCGCTTCGCCGCAAGCCGTGGCGCAAACGCGCCGGATACTGCTGGCCAAGCAACTGATCCATGAGACCCGCATGCCGCTGACCGACATCGCTTTTGCCGCCGGCTTCGGCAGCGTGCGTCGCTTCAATGAAGTGTTCCAGCAGCTGTATCGCCGTCCTCCTGGCGCGTTGCGCCGCGACATCGACGCCGCGGCAGCGGCGTCAGACCATATCAGCCTACTGCTGCGCTATCGTCCGCCCTACCACTGGCAAGCCATGCTGGATTACCTGCGGCGACAAGCCGTTCCCGGGTTGGAGATCGTGCGGGAAGACTGCTATGTCCGCGCCATCGCCCAGGATGGCGAATGCGGGGTGCTGACGGTCAGCCACGAGCCGCGGCAGCACGCCCTGCGTGTCGGCCTGCACCTTCCCCGTCTGCGCGCCTTGCCGCAGCTGCTGGCGCGCGTCAGGGCCATGTTCGACCTTGCGGCGGATATGGAACCGATAGAGCGTCAACTGGCGCAAGACCCCTTGCTGGCGCAGCTGGTCCCGCGGCAAACCGGCTTGCGGCTGCCCGGCGTCTGGGATGGCGAGGAAATCCGCTTCCGCCAGCTTTCGATCCCGGACAGGCTGGAGTGGCTGGAAACGCGCGGCCAGCCGCTGTCCCATCCCGCCTTTCCAGCCTTGCGCTTCGCGTTGCCGGAATCGGCCGAGCCGCCGCCGCCCGACGGGCCAGACCGGCTGCCGCCCGAGCCGGACTGGCAAGCCGCCCTGCTCGCACGGGAAGGCAAAACCGCGGATTTGTCGCCCGCCAGAATGGAAAACTGGCGGCCATGGCGCGCCTATGCCGCACACCACTTGCTTATGGCCGGCAACAGGGATGACGCATGCGGAACCGCAGTCCCCGCTCACGCGCCCCTGGAATACGCCTTGCGCGCGCTTTCTTGACCCGAGCGCAACACCAGCGCGGCGACGGCCAGCAAGGGCAGGCAAACCGCGTTGACCACTTGCCAGCCATAGAAGGCCATGAAGGCGCCGGCCCCGAACGAGGCCAGCACATTGGCGCTGTACACCACCAGCGAATTGATGCCCTGCGCCTTAACCCGCAGCGAGGCGGGATAGGTATTGGCCAACAGCAGGGTGCCGCCGTTGAAGATGAAGTTCCAGCCTATGCCGGACAGCGCCAGCTCCGCCATATAGACGGCGTAGCTCTGCGTGGGCAGCAGCGTCATCAGGCAACCGGCGGCGCTGATCGCGATGCCGGCCGCGACCAGCCCACGCAATCCAAACCAGCGCACCAGCGTCGGATTGAACAGCGAGGGCAGATACATCAGCGCGAAGTGGACCTGCAACACCTGGGCGGACATTTGCACGCCGAAACCGCACATCTGCAAGGAAATCGGCGTCGCGTTCATCACCAGCGTCATCACCGCGAAGCCTATCGCGCACAGCGCGCTGGCCTTGGCGAAATCGCTGCGCAGGTCCAGCCTGCCGGCGGCGCCCGGCGCGTCCGCATGCTTGCCCAGCTCGGTCGACAGCCACATCTGCGACAGCGCCAGCAGCACGCACACCGCGGCCAGCGCGGCGAAGGCGCCGGCATACGGCACGCCGCTCAGCGCGCCGGCGAATTGCCCGCCCAGGAACGGCCCGGTCACGCCGCCGGCCACCCCGGCGCCGGTGACGATGGACACGGCGGAGGTGCGTTCCTCCGGCGTGCGCGCCGCGTCTATGGCGGCAAAGCGGTAATACTGGCCGAAAGAGCTGAATATCCCCAGCAGGAAGGCGCCCAGGATCAGCGTGGCGAAACTCTGCGCCCACAAGCCCAGGCAACACACCACGCCGCCCAGCACCCCTATGCCGGCCTTGAACATGAAGCCGCTGCGGCGGCCCATGCGCCCCATCAGCATCGACGCCGGATAAATCATCAACAGCGCGCCCAGCACCGTCGCGGTGACCGGCAGCGTGCTCAGCGAGCGTTCCGGCGCCAGATAGGCACCGGACAGACTGGACACCGAGGTCAGCAGGGACACCACCGTGCTGGTCAAGGCCTGGCCCAGGGCCAGGACCAGGATGTCGCGGGAAGGCTTTTCCATGAAAGACATCCTCTTCAAGCGATGGCGCGGCGTCGCGCCGCGCCGTTGGTGAAATCGGCCCATAGCGCCGGCAGCTCGTCCAGCGCGCCCACGGACCATGCCTCGCCGTCCAGCCCTTCGCCATAGCCATGGCGCGCATGGATGAAGCGCATGCCAGCTGCCTGGGCGGCCTGGCGGTCTATTGCGGTGTCGCCGACCAGGACGGCTACGTCCGGCGCCCGCCCCACCAGCTGGACCGCGTGCAATAGCGGCCGCGGATCCGGTTTCTTCCAGTCCAGGGTATCGCCGCACACGATGACGTCGAACCGGCCGGCCAGGCCCAGGCTGTCCAGCAGAGGCAACGTGAAGCGGCTCAGCTTATTGGTGCATAGCCCCAGCGCCGCGCCCTGCGCAACCAGCGCGTCCAGCGCGGCGGCGGCGCCCGGATACAAACGGGAATGCTCGGCCAGGCTCTGCGCGTAATGCTCCAGATAGCGCGCGTTGAGGTCGGCGAGCAGCGCCTCGCCCTCGCGCCCCGCTCGCGCCAACGCGGCCCGCGGGAACGCCAATCCACCCAGCCCCAGACATTCCCGGGCCAGCGCCGTCTCCGCCTCAGGCAGGCCCAGCTCGCGCAACGCCCGGTTCATCGCCAGCGCCACATCGTCCAGCGTGTCCACCAGCGTGCCGTCCAGATCGAACAGGACCAGGCCTGCGTCCGCCGGCGTGTTCATCATGTCATCGCTCATGCCCGCTCCCGCTCAAGCCGCGGCCGAGGCGCGGCACAACGCTTGCAACAACGCCTCGTCGGCCACCGACGACAGGCACAGCGGCTGCCCCGACTCCGCCAGCCAGGCGAACACCGGATAGTCGCCCTGCGGCTCCAGGCGCACCGCCCGCGCCGGGCCGGCCCAGAATTCCGCGTAAGCGCCGAAAACGGTCTCGCCGCGCTCCCCCACCATGGCCAGCACATGCTGGGACAGCTGATTGCCGCCGCGCGGCCCCAGCGTGAAGATGGCCGGCATATCGCGCAGCTTGTCCTTCTCATGCACGGTCAGCCGCAGCGCGTTGCGGCCGCTGGCCTCCGACGCACCCGCCGTCTCGTCGCCGCCATCCATCAGGTGCAGGGCGATGTATTTGCGGGTGGACTCCCACGCCACGCTCTGGATGAAGGAGATGGCGTCCTCCAGCACGGTTTCGCTGCCTATCATGTCCAGACAGGCGGCCTGGTGGCGCGGCGAGATCAGGCTGGTGACAGCGGCCCGCACCAGGCGATTGGCATCGCCGGTCGCCAACCAGGCCGCCACGCTGTCCGGCAGCGGCAGACCATGCGGAGCCTTTTGGCGCTGCGCCGGGTCCGGGGCGAATATGTGCTCCCAGTCGACATTCAGCAGCACGGTGCCAAACTTGGCGGCGGCCATTTCATCGGATACGCCGGCCAGCGCCTGTCGGAATTTGACGGCACGCTCGCCGGAAATGGCGGTATGGCCGCCGTCGCCCACCGCCTGCGAATAAGCCTGGAACTCGATCACGCCGGGACCGGCCAGCGCGTCGGCGATAGTTTGGCGCTGCTGGTCGTAGCGCAGCGTCAGCTCCGGCCGGGTGAAAAACGCTTCGAAAAAACGGCTGCCGCCGGTCAGCACAGCCAGCTTGATGGGGCGGGCCGCCACCTTCTCCAGCGCCTTGACGATCACCAGCAAGCGGCCGATAGCGTACATTTCCGCCAGATCGGCATAGGGGCCGAAAGCTTTCAGGCCACCGGCAGAACGCTTGGGCTGGCCCCAGCCGATGACAAGAGTCGGCTCGCCGTCGCGGCCCAGCCAATCGCGGATATTGCGCTGCAGCGCCTTGACGTCCAGCCGCCCGGCGTTCTTGCTGACGATGGGATTGCGGAAAATCTCGCATGCCTGCGCCGCCAGCAGCCAGTCAGGCTGGTCCTGATGCTCATACAGGCAGCCAGGCGGCAAGTCGGTCAGCGCGCTCGGCGCCAGCCGGGCCAGCGCGACGGCTTCCCGCTCGATGGCGGCGCGCCAGCTGCCTAGCATTTCCTTCACGCCATCGGCGGAAATGCTGGCCGACTCCGCGCGCGGCTCCAGACTGAGGCTGCCGCCCAGCTCGCTGGAGAAAACCTTGTGCAGATTGGACTCGCTCAACAACTCCCGCCCGGCGAACAAATTGCTCGTCGTCATATCATCCCTTCCTCAGCAATAAGGTGTGCATCAGGCCATTGCCGGCCAGCTCTGCCGCGGAGGCGTAGCAGATAGGTTGATCCAGCTTTTGCAGCGCGTGCAGCGCGCCGTATTTTTCCCGGTAGAAGGCCGTATCCGGCAAGCGCTCGATCAGGACTGGCACCTCGCCCAGCGACTCCCTCTCCAGCCGGTAGCGGAAAGTCAGCTTGGCGCCTTCCACCGACGCGGCAACCCCGCCGCAGCAATGCTGGGCCGTCATATTGACATCCTGCTTGGTGGCGGACAGGAAATGCACTTCGCCCTTCTTGCCGTGTATGGTCAGCTTGATGGCGTCGCCGTCTATGCGCCGGACGACATCCAGGTCGCGGTCGGTCAGCGAGATCGCGACATAGCGGATCGCCGCCTCCCAGGCTTGCCGGCGCAGCGCGCGGAACAGCTCGCGGGTCCGCTCAGGCGGGAAATAACCCAACATGGGCAGATGCAGTCCCTGGAAGCGGTATTCGGCCAGATTGCGGTGCAGCGAGGACAGATAGGCGATATACAGCTGCTGGACCTCGTCGCCGTAATGGCGATCAGCGAAGGAATCCGTCTCGGCCAACGCGAACAGCTCCTCGTAATACACCGAGCCGACCACCGACCAGAAAGTGAAGCTCAGCTGGCCGCCGACATCGTCCAGCCGCTCGAGCGCCGCCATGCTCTCGTCCAGCGCATCCGCGTCGAAATGCGCGCCATAGCGCGCCTCCAGCTCGCGGCAGTGCGCCTGATAACGCCGAGTCCGCTCCTCGGCCAGGGCTGCCGGAATGCCGGCCGCCACCCACTGCTCGTAGTTCTCCAGCTTGACGATGTCGCCAATCGCCAGCTGTTCTATCCAGTAGCGCAAACCATCCTGGTAGGCGGCCACGAAGACGTCCGGCGTCCGGCAGGCCCGGTTGTACTTGAAACCGTCCGCCAGGATGACGAACTGGCAACCAGTGGGGCTGAGCGCATGAATCACCTGGGCCGCCTCGGCGCAACGCGCCAGCGTATGCAATTCGGCGAGGTCCGGCAGCGGCCCGCGGTTCTTGACCGGACTGAACGGCTTGCGCGACAGGATGGGCAGGTGCAAGCGGATGGGCTTGCCTTGGGCGATCAGCTCGCGGACGCGGTCGCGCAGAGCCGCGCGCGACATATTGTCCTCCTTGGCCTTGAACCACCAGTTGTCGAAGAAGGCCTCGGCGATGAACTCGGCCACGCCGGGCTTGGCGACGCCATACAAACCAGCGTTCTTGCGCGCCCTAGCCACCGCCGCGCTGACCCGCTGGGCCATGGTCTCGTTCATGCCGGCGCGCAAGGCCGGCACGAAATGGTGCAGCCAGTAGTCCGCTGGCAAACGCACGGCGCGGGTATGGAATTCGGCCTTCGAATACAGATGGAAACGCTTCTGACGGACCAGGCGTATCAGACGGTGGCCAGACGATATCTGGCTGCGCCTTTGCTCCTCGTTCAACTGGGGAGGCGCGTCTGTTTCTCCAGGCGCGCGGTGCGGCTGCGGTGACAACATATGCATTCAGTCCCTTTGCCGGCGCTGAGCCGGTGGAATCGAAGTGGATGGTTGCCTGAGCGAAGCCTCCCGCTCGATCTGATGCCGGGCGTAGAGTTATGTTTTAAGTATGATATTCACATCAATACAATGACAATATCATTTCAAATATAGATTCGTCCACTTCCCGGCTGCAGACCGTGGCGATGAGACAACAAATATGACGCAGAGTGCTGGCTTGCTGGAACAGGCAGGAGGAAACGAGGAGGGAGGCAAAGCGGCCCGCTCCCGCGCGGCGGCGGGAGCGCGCGGAGATATTACATTCTGGCCAACGCTTGCTTGGCCTTCAGCGCGGCGTCGCTCTTCGGATAGAGCTTGATCAGGCGGCGATAGGTGTTCTTGGCCTGATCCACCTGTCCCAAATCGCGTTGGCAGTTGCCGATGTTGCGCAGCGCGTCCGGCGCGAAATGGTTGTTGGGGTATTGCTCGACGAAGCGGCGGTGGATGTCGATGGCGGCGTCGTACTGGCGCAAGGCGGTGTGGGCGACGCCCAGCCAGTATGCGGCTTCGGCCGCTTGCGGCGCTTGCGGGTTCTGCTGGATGAACAGCGACAGCGCGTTGACGGCATTGGGAAAGTCGCGCGCGCGCAGCAGATTCAGCGCCTTGTCGTAATCCGGCGAGGCCTGGCTGTCGCCGGCAGCGGCCTGCTGCTGGGCGGCTGCAGCCGGTTGCGAGGCATCGTGCTTGCCGGTGCCTTCCAGACGACCCAGGCGGCCATCCAGGTCGTTGTACAGGTCGTTCTGGCGCTTCTGCGTGGTTTGCAGATTGTAGTTCAGCACTTCGATGTCGCCGCGCAGCTTGGCGACTTCGGCCTTCAGGTTGTCCACCTGGCTGACCATTTCCAGCAGCTTTTCATTGGACAGCTTGCTCTCCACCGCGGCGATACGCGTCGTCGCCTGCTGGTTCACTTGGTCCAGTTGGCGGCGGGTGGCTTCCAGGTCGCTGGTGCTGGCGCAGCCAGCCAGCGTCAACAGCAGGGCGCTACTGATGGCGATGCGATTCATGGGCTTTCCGATGGATGAAGACTGCCGGATATCATAGCGGTTTGGCCGCCGCTTGGCAGCCCGCCCCTTGATATCCGGCAGGAGTGACAACGGCGGGCAGCCTATACAGCCGCCCGCGGCAGGCGCTTACTGGCCCTGATAAACGATGTCGGCGCGACGGTTCTCGGCGTAATCGGCTTCGGTGTGGCCGGTAGCCTTAGGCTTTTCCTTGCCGAAGCTGACGGCTTCCAGCTGCTGTTCCTTCACGCCCAGCACTTCCATCGCGTGCTTCACGCTCTCGGCGCGGCGCTGGCCCAGGGCCAGGTTGTATTCGCGGCTGCCGCGGGCGTCGGTATTGCCCTGGATGATCACTTTCTTGTCCGCCTGGCCCTTCAGGTACTCAGCGTGGTTGGCCACGGTGGTCTTGCCTTCGCCATCAACGGTGGAGGAATCGAAGGCGAAATAGACGCTGCGCTTGGCCAACGGGCTGTTCGGGTCGTTCAGCGGGTCCATCGCCGCATTGCTCTGGGTAGCCGGAGCCGTTACCGGAGCCTGGGTCTGCGGGGCTTGGGTAACCGGAGCGGCCGGGGCTTCGGCCGGTTTGGTGCTGGCGCAAGCGGCCAGCAGGGTAGCGACTGCAGAAGCAAGGGCGAGTTGTTTCAGATTCATCATTTGGCTCCCGATCAAGGATTGTTGAATGGACCCCATGCCGGGTCCTGTACATCACCGTTAAGCACTGCCAGTTTCACCTTGCTGCTGCCGTCGGCGGTGGCCGCGTACAGCACGCTTTGTCCGCCGACGTCGCTGGAGTACAGCACCATGCGGCCATTCGGCGCGAAGCTGGGGCGCTCACTGTAACTTCCATCTGACAATAGACGCGTGTCATTAGTTGCCAAATCCTGCGACATCACACGGAAATTGCCGGCGGCGCGACGAATATAGACCAATGTCTTGCCATCGGGCGACAATTTGGGCGAAACATTGTAATTACCCTCCCAGGTGACGCGTTGGGCGTCGCCGCCGTTCACCGGCACGCGATAGATCTGCGGATTACCGCTGCGATCGGACACGAAATACACCATGGAGCCGTCCGGACTGAAGGCCGGCTCGGTGTCGATGCCGCCGTTGTACATCAGCCGCCGCGCCGCGCCGCCGTCGGCGCTGATAATGTAGATTTGCGAATTGCCGCTTGTGGTCAGCACCACGGCCAGCTTGCTGCCGTCCGGGCTCCAGGCCGGCGCGGAATTGCTGCCCTTGAAGTTGGCCACGGCGCGACGCTGTCCGGTGGCCAGATCCTGCACCCATACTACCGGCTTCTGGCTGGCGAACGACACATAAGCAATATAGCGGCCGTTCGGACTCCAGCTAGGCGAAATGATCGGTTCGGTCGAGCGCAGGATAGTCTGGCTGCGCTGGCCGTCCACGTCGGAAATCTGCAGCGCGTAGCTGCGGCCGGACTTCAGCACATAGGCGAGTCGCGTGTTGAAGAAGCCCTTCTGCCCGGTAATGGCCTCGTAGATGAGGTCGGCGATGGCGTGCGCCACCTGGCGGCTGCGGTCCGGCGTCACCGTGAACTCCCCGCCGGTCAGCTGCTTCTGCTGCGACACGTCCATCAGCCGGAAGCTGATCTTGATCTGGCCCCCAGCCGCGTTTTCCACCTTGCCGATAGCGATGGACTGGGCCCCTGCCGCCTGCCACAGCGGATAGCGCACGTCCGCCGGGACGAACGGCACATTGGCGACGGCGGACGGGTCCACCAGGCGGAAGGCGCCGGACAAGGCCAGGTCATTGCGGATCACCGGCGTCAGGTTGCCCTGGGTCGGCCCTTCGTCCTTGAACGGCACCACGGCAATGGCGTGGCGGCTGGCGCCGCCGCCGACGATCTCGATGTTCAGTTCGGCGCGCGCGCTGCCGGCGACCAGCATCGCCGCCACCAGCACGCCCCGCAACAGGGCTTTCAAACTGGGCATGTTTTCCTCAAGTCTTCGCTTTGTCCGTTCAACGCGGACGGAATTTCAGGACAAATGTCCGGTAACCATCATTGAAATTGGCGCCGGCCGGCAGTTTCGGAAAAGTCTTGGCTTCCCACACCGCTCTTTGCACGGCATCGTCGTAAGCCGGCACGCCGCTGCTTTTCACCAGCTGCACCGACTTCACTTCCAGCGTGGGCAGCAGCGTCACCCGCAGCTGCGCTTCCGGATTGCCGGCCATGGCCGGTGGAATCTGCACCAAGGGCGTCACCTTGGCCTTGACCATGTCGATCCAGCCGGCGCTGACGCCGGAGCCGTTGACCGCACCGCCAGCCACGCCGTTCTTGCTGCCGGCCTGGTCGCTGCGCGCGTTCGGCTTGCCGCTGGTGCGCGTGCTGTCCAGGCTGGACAATAAATCATCCGCCTCGCTGTTATAGGCTTTGGCCGTCCGGTGTCCAGGTTTCGCCGCAGGCGGCGTCTGCGCGACCTTCGGCTCTTTCTTCTCTGGTGCCTTCTGCGCCGGCTTGGCCTTGTCGTGCGGTTTGGGTTCCGGCTCGACGGGCTTGGGCTCCGGCTTAGGCTTTTTCGGTTCCGGCTTGGGTTCGGCCGGCGACTTGGGTTCCGGCTTGACCACTTCGGGCTTGGGCGGCGTTTTCTTGCCCAGATTCACCTCGGCCGGCGGCGTCGCCACCGCCGGCTGCGGCTCGGGCGCCGGTTGCGGCGCGGGGGGCGGCGTCACCGGCGCGGTAATCGTCGCCGGCGGCGGCGGCGCGGTCGTCCACAGCTCCAGGGCCAACGGCGCGGGATTCTGCGGCTGCGAGGACTGGAAACCGCCCCACAGCAGCAGGCCGATCACCACAGCGTGAAACAGCGCCGAGGCGATCAGGGTCCAGGGGCGCAGCGAGGAAGACGATTGCGAACTCATTGCTTGGGCGTTTGTTTGACTGTCAGCGCCACGCGCTTGATGCCAGCCTGGTGCAGGCGATCGGCGATCTTCACCACTTCGGCGTACTTGAGGTTGGCATCGGCGGAGATCGCCACCGGACGCTGTTCGTTGCCGACCAGCGCCTGCAACTGGCTGGCCAGATCGTCCAGCGAGTCGACGCGGGTTTTCTGCTCGCCGTCTATCAGCTCGATCTTGCCGGTGGCATCCACGGTGACTTCCAGCGGCCGCACATCGATGGACGCGGCCTGGGAAACGCTGGGCACATCGATCACGCCGGGGGTGAACATCGGGGCGGTGACCATGAAAATCACCAGCAGCACCAGCATCACGTCGATATAGGGCACGACGTTCATCTGGTTCATCTGGCGGCGGGGACGGCGATTCAGCATGACGGATTCAGATTCGGCTCGGTCAAATGGCCATCATAGCATCGGCAATGGTGTCGATGCTGCGGCCAAAACGTTTCAGACTGCGTGGATTCATCGAAAGTTCATGCCACGCGTTTAGCGCCGCGTGCACAGCGTCAAGCCATCGCCTATCGGCAGCACGCACATATTGACGCGCGGATCGGTCTTCAGGCTGGCGTTGAAGGCATGCACCAGATGCACGCCCGGCGGATCCTCCGGCTTCGGCGCCACCACGCGGCCGGACAGGAAGATATTGTCGATGGCGATGACGCCGCCCGGCCGCACCAGTTCGAGGCAGGCTTCGTAGTAATCGCGGTAGCTTGGCTTGTCGGCGTCGATGAAGGCGAGGTCGAAACTGCCGGCGCGGCCGGCGTCCAACAGTTCGCACAGCGTGGCAAGCGCGGGTTGCAGGCGCAAGTCGATGCGCTCCGCCACCCCGGCTTTTTGCCAATATTCGCGGGCGATGTTGGTGAAGGTTTCGCTGACGTCGCAGGCCACCACCGAGCCGTCCTCCGGCATCGCCAGCGCCACGGTCAGCGCGCTGTAGCCGGTGAACACGCCGATCTCCAGATAGCGGCGCGCGCCGATCAGCCGCGCCAGCCAGCCCATGAACTGGCCTTGGTCCGGCGAGATCTGCATCTTGGCCAGGCGGTGGCCGGCGGTGAATTCGCGCAACTCGCGCTGCACCGGATGCTCGGTGACGGCGATGTCGAACAGATAATCGGAGAGGGCGCTGTCCAGCGCCACGGTGCGGCGGGTCATGATGGGCTTTCCAGAAATGACAAAACGCCCGCATGGGGCGTCGATCGGGTCCGGCCGGGGCTTATTCCGGCTGGTAGACGTAAGGCTTCTGCGGCACGCGCGACTCCTTCCAGCGGCGCTGGTCGTCCAGGTCGACCTGGCGGTCCCACAGCGTCAGGCGCAGCTCGCGGCGCTCGTTGTCCACTTCCGGGTTCTTTTCCAGGAAGCCATTGATGAACTTGGTGAAATCGGACTGGTACATGGTACCTACCCCCTGATGGATGGATAGCGGCATTTTAAACGAATACGGCTGCCGCCGCCACGCGCTTCAGTCCCCGCCCTCCTCGTACAACATGCACTCGATGCGCCGGTCCGGCACCAGCCACATCAAGGCCACCGCCAGGTACAGCGCGCCGGCCAGCCAGGGATGCCACCAGGCCGAGGCGATGGCAAGCAGATAGCACACGGGCGAGAGCTTGCCCTTGATGTCGCCGCCCAGCGCCTCCGACAGCCGCGTGCGGTTGCCGGGCAGGCACAACAGCGCCTGCTGCATGATCCACCAGGCGATGGAGCACATCAGCAGCACCGCGCCGTACAGCGCCACCGGCAGCGGCTCGTAGTGGTTCTGCCCCATCCAGCCGGTGACGAAGGGAATCAGCGACAGCCAGAACAGCAAGTGCAGATTGGCCCACAGCACGCGGCCGTCGATGCGGCGGGTGGCATGGTAGAAATGATGGTGGTTGTTCCAATAAATGCCGACGTAGACGAAGCTGAGCAGATAGCTCAGAAACACCGGCAGCAACGGCGCCAGCGCCTGCCAGTCGGTGCCATGCGGCACTTTCAGTTCCAGCACCATGATGGTGATGATGATGGCGATCACGCCGTCGCTGAACGCCTCCAAACGGTTCTTTCCCATGCATGACTCCCGAGTTGTCTCATTCAGCCGCCCGCCGGTACGGCAGGCGCAGGCGGGTGTGGTAACGGTCGCCGCGGCGTTCGGTGACCAGGCTGGCCTCGGCGTCGAAAAACAAGGCCAAGCGCTCGCGCAGATTGGACAAGGCCATGCCGCTGCCGGGGCTGGCGGCGTCGGACTCGTCCGGCACCGGGTTATCCAGCGCCAGCTCCAGCAAGCCGCCGGCCAGGCGTGCCGCCACCCGGATCTCCACCTCGCCGGCCAGACGTTCCGCGCCGTGATAGACGGCGTTTTCCACCAAGGGCTGCAGAATCAACGGCGGCAGCGCGGCATCCTGCGGCGCATCCAGCTGCCACGCCACGCGCAAGCGCGGCCCCAGGCGCTCCGACTCTATCGCCAGATACATCCGCGCCAGCTCCACCTCGCGCGCCAGCGTCGACGCGCGCGCCGGGTCCGCCATCTGCGCCCGGAACAGGTCTGACAGATTCTCCAGCACGCTTTCCGCCTTGGCGGGCTGCAGCCGGATCAGCGCAATCGCCGCGTTCAGCGTATTGAACAGGAAGTGTGGCCGGATGCGCGCCTGCAAGGCCGCCAGCCTTGCCTCGGCCAGCGCCGGCGACAAGGCGCGCTGCCGCAGCGACAGATAATGCAATAACAGCGCCGCCGCCAGCACGGCCACCCACGGCGCGGCCCAGCCTTGGCCCAGTTCGCCGCGCAGCGCGTACTGGCACAGCGCGAAACAGACGCCGGTCAGCGCCAGCGCCCACAGCGGCCCCAGCCTTTGCCTGGCCAGCCATGGATGGGCCAACGCCAGCAGCGCCAGCGCCAACAGGCTGCCGGGCACGATGGCCAGCGCCGTCTGCAGCCAATGCCACAAAGGCTCCGGAGCGCCCAGCGCCAGCAGCCCATCGGCGAACAACAGCAGCAAAGGCAATAGCAGAACGCGCAGCATCACGCCCAGATTGCGGAAATCGGGCAATGGCGTCATCAGGGATAGCAAGCGGCCTCCTCAACCGTGGCTCATGTCGCGATCATAGCAAGCCAGCCGGCGGGCCGGCGCGACAGATTCATACGAATCAATACATTTGATCAGAAAATATTCCGCACGGTGTATAACTTTAGGATGAGTCGATCCGAACCGAGTCCGCCATGAAATTCTTGCTGGCCGTCCTGCGCCTGCTGTGGCTATGCGCATGGGCCGCTTCCGCGCTGGCTGCCGAGCTGCTGATCTCCACCGGCGAATACGCGCCATGGAGCGGCGAGCAATTGGCGCAGCAAGGCTTCGTCAGCCGGGTGGTGCGCGAGGCCTTCGCCCGCGAAGGCATACAGGTGCGCTTCCATTTCATGCCGTGGGCGCGGGCGCTGGAATCGCTGCGCAACGGCGACGTGGGGGCCAGCTCCTTTTGGTACGACGATCCGGCCAAGGCGCAGGAATTCCTATACAGCGAGCCGATCTCCGAGCACCGCGAATTGCTGTTCCACCGCAAGGATCTGGCGATGCCGCGCTGGCAGAAGCTGCGCGAGCTGAGCACCCTGCGCTTCGGCGCCACACGGGGCTACACCTATACCGCCGAATTCCGGCAACTGGCCAAGCAAGGCGTGTTGTCGGTGGAGGAAGCCAATGACGACAAGACCAATCTGCTGAAGCTGCTGGCCGGCCGCATAGAACTCTTCCCCTTGGACGAATTTACCGGCTGGCAACTGCTGTCCTCCGACGCCTTCCCGCGCGGCGCGCACGATCTGGTCACCACCGAAGCCCGCCCGTTCAGCATCCAGTACGGCCACCTGCTGATGCAACGCTCGCCGCGCAACGAGCAACTGATGGCCCGCTTCAACGCGGGTCTGGCCAAGCTGCGCACCGACGGCACGCTGGAGCGCTTCAAACTGGACCTGTATCGCGGCAGCGGCCAATAGACCGCCTCTGATCCGGCGCAAACTTTTGCGGTTTACGCGGTTTTCCCGGCTTTACACCGCGGCGGCGTGACGATTACGGTGGTTCCCCGGCGCCGCCAGGCCTCCGCGCGCCGCACAAACCAATTTTCATGATATTTGAATATCAATCCGTTTTAATCATGGCAAACCGCCGCCGCCCTGCGCCGTTTCCCGCCCTGGCCACTATGTCAGACGATATACGGTAGCCAATATATGGCTTGCATAATGCACTGCAACATGCTTTTAATCATTTTCAAACAGCCGTTCGAAAACGCCGCGCACGGCCGTTCAAGATCCTGAATTCCCATCCATTTGCAGGAGATCCAGAGATGCACATCGCCATACCAGCCGAACGGCTGGCCGGAGAACACCGTGTCGCGGCCACGCCGGAGACGGTGAAGAAACTGGCCGCCGCCGGCCACACCGTCGCGGTGGAGGCCGGCGCCGGCAAGGCCGCGGCCATCCCCGATGCCGCCTATCGCGAGGCCGGCGCAAGCATCGTCGAACAGCGCCCCGCGCTGCTGTCCGGCGCCGACATCGTGCTGTGCGTGGGCTCGCCCGACGCCGCCGACCTCGACGCGCTGAAATCCGGCGCTGTGTTGGCGGGCATGTTGTCGCCCTACCACAACCCGCTGCTGCCGCAACTGGCGGCCAAGCGCGTGTCGGCCTTCGCGCTGGAGCTGCTGCCGCGCACCACCCGCGCGCAGAGCATGGACGTGCTGTCCAGCCAGAACAATATCGCCGGCTACAAGGCCGTGCTGCTGGCCTGCCAGTTCTATCCGCGCTTCATGCCCATGCTGATGACCGCCGCCGGCACGGTGAAGGCGGCCCGCGTGCTGGTGCTGGGCGTCGGCGTGGCCGGCCTGCAGGCCATCGCCACCGCCAAGCGGCTGGGCGCGGTGGTGGAGGCTTACGATGTGCGCCCCGCCACCCGCGAGCAAGTGGAATCGCTGGGTGCCAAGTTCATCGAAGTGCCGATGAGCGACGAGGAGAAGGCCGCCAGTTCCGGCGTCTACGCACGCGAGATGACGCCCGAATTCTTGGCGCGGCAGAACGAACTGCTGGCCAAGCGCGCCGCCGCCGCCGACATCGTCATCACCACGGCGCTGATTCCCGGCAAGCCGGCTCCAGTGCTGCTGCCCGCCGCCAGCGTGGCGGCGATGCGGCCGGGCTCGGTGATCGTGGACCTGGCGGCCGAATCCGGCGGCAACTGCGAACTGACCCGCCCCGGCGAGGCCTGGCAATCCGACAACGGCGTGCATCTGGTGGGCCTGACCAATCTGCCTTCGATGGTGGCCGCCGACGCCTCCAGCCTGTACGCGCGCAACCTCCTGACCTTCCTCGGCCTGCTGCTGAGCGCCGAGGGGCTGAAAATCGACCTGGAAGACGACCTGCTGGCGGCCACGCTGATCACCCATCAGGGCGAACTGCGCTTCGGCACCACCGCCAAGCCCGCCGCGCAAACGAATAAGGAGCCGCAACATGGTTGACCCCTTCATCACCAGCCTCACCGTCTTCGTACTGGCCGTCTTCGTCGGCTACCACGTGGTATGGAACGTCACCCCGGCGCTGCACACCCCGCTGATGGCGGTGACCAACGCCATCTCCGGCATCATCATCGTCGGCGCCATGCTGCAGGTGGTGGACATCAACGGCCAGGAAATCACCCTGACCTCGGTGCTGGGCACCATCGCCATCTTCCTCGCCAGCATCAATATCTTCGGCGGCTTCCTGGTGACCCAGCGCATGCTGGACATGTTCAAGAAAAAGAACAGGGGCTAAGCGATGCAGAATATTTCAGCGATTCTTTACCTCGTCGCCGCAGTCCTGTTCATCCTTGCGCTGAAGGGGCTGTCCAGCCCGGCCTCGGCGCGGCGCGGCAATCTGTACGGCATCGTCGGCATGGCCATCGCCGTGCTGACCACCCTGCTGATCCTGGACAAGCCGGTACTGGCGCTGATCGCCAGCGCCATCGCCGCGGGCGCCGTGATAGGCGGCTGGAAGGCCCGCACGGTGGAAATGACCGGCATGCCGGAGCTGGTGGCCGCCATGCACTCGCTGGTGGGCCTGTCGGCCGTGCTGATCGCCGTCGCCGCCATCTTCCACGCCGGCGTGGAGCACACGCCGGTGCAAAAAGTGGAGCTGTTCATCGGCGCCTTCATCGGCGCCATCACCTTCACCGCCTCGGTCGTCGCCTACGGCAAGCTGTCCGGTCGTTTTGGCGCCAAGGCGGTGAGCTTCTCCGGCCAACACCTGCTGAACCTGATCCTAGCGCTGGCCATGCTCGGCTTCGGCCTCGCCTATTTCGCCACCGACAGCCAGGCCGCCTTCCTCGCCATGCTGGCCGTGGCGCTGGTGCTGGGCGTGACGCTGATCATCCCGATCGGCGGCGCCGACATGCCGGTGGTGGTGTCCATGCTGAACAGCTACTCCGGCTGGGCGGCGGCCGGCATCGGCTTCACCCTGAACAACCCGGTGCTGATCATCGCCGGCGCCTGCGTCGGCTCGTCCGGCGCCATCCTGTCCTACATCATGTGCAAGGCGATGAACCGCTCCATCGTCAGCGTGCTGTTGGGCGGCTTCGGCGCGGAAGTAGCCGCCGGACCGGCGGCCGGACCGGGCGAGGCCAAGCCGTACAAGGCCGGCAGCGCCGAGGACGCCGCCTTCCTGATGGCCAACGCCGACCAGGTAGTGATCGTGCCCGGCTACGGCCTGGCGGTTTCCCGCGCCCAACACGCCTTGCAGGAGTTCGCCGAACTGTTGCACGAAAAGGGCGTCAGCGTCCGCTACGCCATCCATCCGGTGGCCGGCCGCATGCCGGGCCACATGAACGTGCTGCTGGCCGAGGCCGAAGTACCGTACGAGCAGGTGCTGGAAATGGAGGAAATCAACGCCGACTTCTCCACCACCGACGTGGTGCTGGTGATCGGCGCCAACGACGTGGTCAACCCGGCTGCGCAGAAGGACAAAGCCAGCCCGATCTACGGCATGCCCATCCTGGAGGCGCACAAGGCGCGCAACGTCATTGTGGTGAAACGTTCGATGAGCGCCGGCTATGCGGGGTTGGATAACGAGCTGTTTTACATGGAAAAAACCATGATGGTGTTCGGCGATGCGAAAAAAGTGGTGGAAGACCTGCTGAAAAACGCCGTACATTGACGACGCCGCCCGCGCTGAGCAACGCCTGCCGCTGGCGGGCGTTTTTGCATTCTTCGCTCGACAAGAACAGGAGACAGCATGCCCTCCCTCAGCGCCCTTCTCATCAGCGGCAGCATGATGCTGCCGACGCAAGCCCTGCCCGATCTGCAACACACCGAATGGCGGCTGCAATCGCCCGCCCAGGCCGCTCCGCTGCCGACGCTGAGCATCGCCGATGGCGGCATCAGCGGCTTCGCCGGCTGCAATCGCTTCACCCTGGGCATAGACCATGACGGCAAGCACCAGGTAGCCACCACCCGCATGGCCTGCGCGCCGGAAACCATGCAGCGCGAACAGGCGCTGCTGAAACTGCTGGGCGCGCCGTTCCGGCTGCTGCCGTCCGATGACCGCCAGCACCTGACCTTGCGGGCCGGCAAAACCGAATACCGCTTCGAACGGATCGACGCCGCGGCGGCGCAGGCCGCTATCGCCGCCAAACCGGCCGCAGCGGCATGGCAGCCCGCGCCCGGAGAGCAATACTGGTACGTCACCAGCGGCGCCTGCGCCAGCGGGCCCTGCCTGCAGCTGCGCAATCGCGAAGACCAGCCATGGCAGAGCTATGCCGGCGCCATCAGCGGCTTTCAACCCGAGCCAGGCCACCGCTACTACCTGAAACTGCAGGGCGAGCCGGCGGCCGATGGCGGCCAGCCGACGCTGCAACTGGTCAAGGTGATCTATCAGGAAACGGTCACGCCGATAGCCGATTGACGGAACCCACGGCGCGCGGCGGCGTCTGACTTCCATTTACATTAGGAAAATACGATGAACCATCGCCTGATCCTGTCCGCCCTGGCGGCGGCCCTGCTGGCTGGTTGCGCCGGCATCCAAGGCCCCGCCGGCTCTGCCGCAGCGCCCACGCTGTCCCAGTTGCAAGGCGAGTGGAAGCAGCTGGATGCCGGCCCGGCCGCCGCCAGCTTGCAGATCGCCGAGCAGCGGCTGTCGATCAAGGCCGGTTGCAACGGCATGTTCGGCCCGGCCACGCTGGAAGACGGCAAGCTGCGCGCCAAGCCGCTGGCCGCCACCATGATGATGTGCCCGCCGGAGGCGATGCAGCGCGACGCCGCGCTGAGCCGCCAGCTGGAAGCGGGCATGCCGGTGCGGCTGGAACAGGGCCAGTTGTGGCTGGGCGAAGGCAAGGACGCCATGCGCTTTGAAAAACTGCCGCAAGGCGAGATCAAGTTCATCTACGTCGCCGCCGAGCGCAAGCCGTGCAGCGGCGTCGCGCCGATGCAATGCCTGCAGGTGCGCGCAGACAAGAACCAGCCGTGGCAGCTGCATTACGGCGAGATCGAAGGCTTCCAGCCGGAACCCGGCGTGGCCTACCGCCTGCGCGTCAAGGAAGTGAAGGTGAACAATCCGCCGGCCGATGCCTCGTCCATCCGCTGGATTCTGGACATGGTGGTGGAGCAGGAAGTGGTGAAGCAGCCCTGAGGGTCTGCTCCAATTCTGCTTGGCAGGATTGGAACCTGTAGGGCGGGCAGACCCAGAGGCCTTGCCCGCGCCATCCCGGAAACGGAGCCGAAAGGCTTCAGACGCTGGCTCGGCCATAAGCGCTGCCGCGCGGGCAAGGCCTGCGGCCTGCCCGCCCGACCTGGCTTTGCATCCGCTGCATGGATGCGTCCAAAACGGATCGCCGCCCCCGCTCTGCTACAATCGCGGCATTGAAATTGCAGGAGGCCGCCATGAGCCTGATTCCCGAAATCAAACCCCAGCAATCGCTGGAGCTGCTCAAAGAGCTGCACATCGTCACCCGCGACGGCAAGATCAACCAGGACACCCGCCGCAAGCTGAAGCAGGTTTACCACCTGTACCAGTTCATCGAACCCTTGATGGCCGACGTGCTGGAGAAAAAGGGCGCGATGACACTGGCTGACCACGGCGCCGGCAAGTCCTACCTCGGTTTCATCCTGTATGACCTGTTCCTGAAGGACAAGGCCGCGGGCCATGTTTACGGCGTGGAAACCCGGCAAGAGCTGGTAGACAAATCGCGCGCGCTAGCAGAGCGCCTGGGCTTCGAGCGCATGGGCTTTCTGAACCTGACGGTGGAGCAGTCGATCACTTCGACCGAGCTGCCGGAGCAGGTGGACATCATCACCGCGCTGCACGCCTGCAACACCGCCACCGACGACGCCATCCGCTTCGCGCTGGCCAAGGACGCGCAATACATCGTGCTGGTGCCGTGCTGCCAGGCCGAGGTGGCTTCGGTGCTGCGCCAGAAGAAGAACGAGACCTTCGGCAAGACGCCGCTGTCCGAGCTGTGGCGCCATCCCATCCACACCCGCGAATTCGGCAGCCAACTGACCAATGTGCTGCGCTGTCTGCAGCTGGAGGCGCGCGGCTACCAGTTGACGGTTACCGAGCTGGTGGGCTGGGAACACTCGATGAAGAACGAGCTGATCATCGCCAAGAAAACCGGCAAGGGCAAAGCCAGCGCGCGCGAGCGCCAGCTGGCCATTCTGGAGGAACTGAACCTGATGGACCTGCGCGAGCGTTTCGCCTACTGATCGCCATGGGGCCGGCGCCGCTTACAGCCGGAAGCGCGCCGTGACGCTTTGCAGCGCGTGCGACAGCGCGTTGAGCTGGCTGGACGTGGTGGCCAGCTCTTCCACCGTGGCGCTGTTGGACTCCGCCATCTGCGACACCTGCTCCATGTTCTGAGCCAGGCTCAGGCTGGCGGTGCGCTGCTCGCCCAGCGCGCCGGTGATGGTGGAAATGGTATCAACGATGGACAAGGTGCTGCCTTCGATCTCGCCCATGGAGTCGCTGGCCTCGCGCGCGCTGCCGCTGACGGTTTCCACGCTGGACAAGCTCTGCTCCATGCTGCCCACCACCTTTTCCACGCCCTGTTGGATGGCGGAAATCATCTGGGTGATTTCCTGGGCCGAGCTGGCGGTGCGCTCGGCCAGTTTGCGCACCTCGTCCGCCACCACGGCGAAACCGCGGCCCATTTCGCCGGCGCGCGCGGCCTCGATGGCCGCATTCAGCGCCAGCAGATTGGTCTGGTCGGCCACATCGCGGATCACCGTGACGATATTGCCGATGCGCTGCACCTCGCCGGTCAGCGTGCGCATTTCTTCCGATGTCGCAGCCACCGCCTCGCTGACAGAATGAATCTTGCCGACCGAGGCCTGCACCGCGCGCCCGCCGCGCGAGGCCAACTGACCGGCCTCCTTGGCCTGGCGCGCCGCCGCCTCGGAGTTATCCGCCACATGGTTGATGCTGACCGTCAGTTCCTCTATGGTGGCGGCCGCCTCCGCCGTGGCCTCGGACTGGCGCTGGGCGCCGGTGGCCACTTGCTGCGCCATGCTGGCCAGCTCATGGGCGGAGTCCGACACCTGGCTGGCATTGTTTTGGATGCTGGAAACCACCTCCCGCAAACCCTTGCGCATGTTCTGGATATTGCGGGCGATTTCCACCGCCTCATCGCGCGACTCCGGCAAGGCCTCATCCGCGCCGCTCAGGTCGCCCTGCTCGATATGCCGCACCAGCGCCACGGATTTGCGCAAGGGCGTGGTGACCAGATTGGCGATGGTCAAGGCGATGGCCACGGCCACCAGCACCGCCAGTCCGGCGGAAACCAGCATGATGGACAAAGCCTGGCTGTACGCGGATTTGCTTTCGTCCAGCGCCTGTTGCACCTTGTCATGCTGATAGGCGGTCAATTCATCCAGCTGCTGCAGGAAGGCGTCGATGCTGGGAGCGAAGCGTTTTTCCAGGAAGGCCTGGGCTTCAGCGTTCTTGTTGGCTCTGGCCAGCGCGTACAAAGGCTCATATAACGGCGTCACGGCCTCGCGCGCCTGGATGGCTTTGGCGAAGACTTCCCGCCCCTTCGGGGAAACCAGCGCTTTGTCCAACTCAGCCAACACGGCGGTATTCTGCGTCTTCAAACCCTCGATCTTGGCAATGCTGGCCTCGATGTCCGACGCTTTCGTCTCGATGATCGCATCGCGCATCAATCTGGAGATATTCAAGGTGGAGACAATCAGCTTGTTGCACATTTCCACCTTGGGGTAGCGATTGCCGGTGATTTCTTCCTGCCTGTCTCGTATCGCATTCAGCTTGAGAATGGCGGAAATCACGATGGCGATCAGAATCAGAATCAGCAAGCCATAGCCTGCCAGTAGCTTTTGCTTGACGGTAAGCTGGGATAGCATGGTTTCCTCTCCGATACGCCGGCGGCACATTCCTCAGGGCGTGCTTAGCACCGCGTACTACCACGCCTGTCAGCTTGCAACATAGTCGCTAGGCGGTGGCGGCGCAAAATAAAACCCCTTGCCGCCTATTCGCAACGACGCGAAATGGCGCATTCCCCCTTACTTTCACAGAGCCATTGCCTAAGCTCAAACCAGTGACCGAGCAAACGGGAGAGTGCGGATGCAAGTGGCGGAGATCTTCGACAAGGCGTCGGGCAAGCTGCCGATGGTGCCCAAAGTGGTGCAGGAGCTGATGGCCAGCTTCCACCGCAACGACATCAATATCGGCGAAATCACCAATATGGTGATGCATGACCAGGTGCTGAGCGCGCGCGTGCTGCGGCTGGCCAATAGCGCCCGCTTCGGCAGCAGCCGGCGCATCGGCTCGCTGGACGACGCCGTGGTGCTGCTGGGCTTCGACAACCTCCGGGTGCTGGTCATCGCTTCCGGCATCACCGGCGCCACGCTGGGCATCACCGGCTTCGACATGAAGGCTTTCTGGCTGCGCTGCTTCGCCATGGCCAATACCTGCAAGCTGTTGGCCAAGCTGTGCGGACTGGATCCGCAGCTGGGCTATACCTGCGGCCTGCTGTCGAATATCGGCGAACTGGTGCTGTTCGTCGCCGTGCCGGAACAGGCGCAGCAGATCGACCGCATCGTCGCTGGCGGCACCGACCGCATCGCGGCGGAGCGCATGCTGCTGGGCATGGATCTGACGGTATTGGGCGCCGAACTGGCCCGACGCTGGAATTTCCCGGACGAAATCCAGGAGGCCATCCTGAACCAGCACGATCTGCTGAACGAGGACGCCTCGCCGTTCGCGCTGCTGTTGGGGTTGACCAGCTGCATCGTCTCCGGCTTCCGCCACGGCATGCCGACCGAAGACATGCTGGCCAGCCTGCCGGAACGGGTGCTGGAGCGGCTCAACCTGGACAGCGAGCGCATGGAAGCCTCGATCGAACAGCTGCAGCAGGCCAGCACGCTGGTGGACGAATTGTTCTAAGGGCCGCATTCCGGCGCCGCTGGCCTTGGCAACAAGAGCATGGCGGCCCGCCGCCTCTCTTGAAGCGCCGCTAAGCGCCGACGCAAAAACGCCGCCGGGCCTCACGGCGCGGCGGCGTTGTCTCGCAGTGATGAGGGATCAACCCTCCTCGTCGTCGGTTTCCGCCTCGACATGGTCCAGGCGGCCGGTGTAGCGCAGTTCCACCTCCTGCGTCAGCAAATCCACCTTCACCACCGACAGCTGCACGCGGTCGCCGCGGGCGAGTTCCGGCAAGCCCGGGATGCGCAGGCGCAGCGGCAGGCCATCGATGCGCACTAGGTCTTCCTTGATCACGGTGGCGGTCGGCGCGGTGATGTTTTCCTGCAGCAGATACTTCAGGCACCAGTAATGCTCCATCTTGTCCTGGAAGGACAGATAGGCGCCGTAGGTGGCGTCGAAATCGCGCAGGATGGCGAACAGCATGGCGTCGCCCTGAGGGAACAGCGGCTTCTCGCCGCGTATCATCGCCGCCAGCTGGCGCTGGTTGATGAAGTCGCTGGCGCGCCTGAGCGGCGAGGTGCTCCAGGCGTACTGCGCCACGCCCAGGCCCATGTGCGGCTCCGGGCGGGTGGTCATGCGCACCTTGCCCATGCTCTGGGCGCGGTACATGGCCGGAATGTCGGCCTCGGCCAGCATGCGGCCCCACTCGCTGTTGGCCAGGATCATCAGCTCGGACACCAGCTTGTCCATCGGCGCGCCGCGTTTGCGGATGGTGATGGTTACATGGCCATCGCTCACGTCGATGTTGTAGTCGTGCTGCACCGGGCGCGTCGGGTCGTATTTGCCGCGGCGCTTCTCCAGCGCCTCGGCGAACTGCCACAGCCACACCAGCTCGCGCTTGAACGGGTAGTCCACGCCCGGATCGTTGGCCAGCGTCTCTTCGTTGAACACCTGCTCCAGCTCGGCATGGCGCAGGTTGGCGGCGATATGGACTTTTTCGATGCGGTTTTCAAAGGCCACCGGCTCGAATTCCGGCGTCACTTCGGCATACAAGGAAAACGCCGGGCAGTCGCGGCCTTCCTGCAGCGTGAACGCCTGCACCACATCGTCCGGCAGCATGGTGATCTTGTCGCCGGGGAAGTAGGCGGTGGACAGGCGCGACAGCACCATCTTCTCGATGTCCGAGTCCACCGGCACGCCCAGCGTGGGCGCGGCGATGTGGATGCCGACGCGCTTGTTGCCGTTGGGCAGGTCTTCCACCGACAAGGCATCGTCGATTTCGGTGGTGTTGGCGTCATCGATGGAGAAGGCGCGCGCGCTGGAAACCGGCAGCTCCGGCAGCGCGGCGGGCGGCGCGGCGGGCGGCGCGTACTTGCCGAAGCCGGCGCCTTTGGGGAAGTACTCCATCAGGAAGCCGGCCATCAGGTAGTCCGGCACCGATGGGATGCCGCCCACCTTGTCCGCCAGCCGCAGCGGCGGCAGGCCGGTTTCGCGCGAGGCCTGGTCGAAAGCCTTGAATTCCAGCGTGTTCTTGTCCGGCTTCCACAAGAGCTGCATCAGTTGCGAACGGATGGCTTCCGGCAGCGCGCCCGCCTTCAACTCAGCCACCCAGCCGTCGATCTGCTCCTGCTCGCGCTTCTTGCGTTCGATGCCGGCCAGCGCGGCCTGCAGCGCATCTTGCGGCGCCTTCTTGTAGCGGCCCTTGCCCTTCTTGTAGAAGTACATCGGCGCGCCGTGCAGGCGGCCGATCAACGCGGCGGCCTCGACGGCGGACGGCTCATGGCCGAAGTAGTCGGCGGCCAGATCCTGGTAGCCGAACTCGTCGTCCGGGCTGCATTCCCACAGGAAATCCAGGTCGATGTCGGCCGCCAGCTTGTCGGCAGCCGGCAAAAAGTCCGCCAGCGGCGAATTGAATTCCAGAAACACGTTGGCGCTTTTGATCTTGGCGCGCTTGCCGTGCTGGGTATCCACCTGCAGGCTGGCGTCGCTGCGCGACACAATGCTGCCAACCTTGAAACTGCCGCTTTCTTCGTAAAAAACGTTCATCAAAACATGCCAGGCCGTTGAATTTAAGGGCGGATTATAGCAGCTCGCCCCACCTGCTGGCGCGGCATCTTGCCTAGGGGCTGTTGACGTTTGGTGAGCGGTCGAGCCGGGATGCATTTTGTGACGAATCGAGGCGTTTCGCGCGCCGCATAGTCATTCTCTGCCAGCGCGGAACAACGAAGAGTCGGCGCAAAAGGCGCCCGGCCCTTGCATAGAATGACTATGCGTCGGACTGTGCGCCTTGCTTCCGGCTCAAATCGGCACAAACGCGATCCACTCACCAAACGTCAACAGCCCCCTAGGCGCGCGGCAGATTCAAAAAACAAAACCCCCGCGCAAAGGCGGGGGCAGACAGGGGCGGCAAGCCGCCAGCCAAGGCCCGCATTAGGCGGCCTTGGCGCTTCTTATTAGAAGTTGTACTTGACCGAGTAGATCATCGCGTTTTCATTGCCGGCGATGCCCAGCTTGTTCACGGCATAACGGTATTGCACGCCAGCAGTGAAGGACTTGGTCGGGTTCCACCACAGGGCAACGGCACCGTTCTGACCGGTGCGCTTCTGCACGGTACCACCCGGTTGCGCAACAGTAGTGAAGTGGTTTTCGTTGCGGTCAAATTCAGTTTCGTGCCATTGGGTCACGGAGAACGGCTGGCCGAAGGCGTTGAAGTCGAAGCCTGCCACATAGCCGGCCATCCAGCCGTTACGATGTGCGCCTTCTTGCCACTTCAGCTCTTGGTGCATGCCTAGGAACGGCTTGAACCATACCTTGCCGAAAGACAGGTCAGTACCCAAGCCCAGCACGCGGTTTTGGTCGAAGAAGTTGTAACCACGAGTATCGTACACGTGGGTGTACAGCTTGACCGGCACGCCGCCAACGTCGGTGATATTGAAGCGCGCTACGACTTTAGTGGTGTAACGGCGGTCGCCGGCCGGCATCTCGGTGTCGTTGCGGTTCCAGTTTTCCAGGTCGAAGAAGCCGTACAGATCACCCCAGGAACGGCCCATGCCGCCTTCGGCTTCCAGGTATTGGAAGTTGCGCTTGGCGCCGAACGGGGAGGTTTGGGTCTTGGTCAACGTGCTATCGGACCAGTTCAGCTGGTTGAAGCTGACATTGCTGAAAGTGTAATCGGCGTGAGCCAGAGTAGAGGCGGCCAACAAAGACAAGGCCAGCAGCGACTTGCGAGTATTCATTTGTTTCACCAGACTATTTTCGTGTAGTAAGCAGCCGACAAGCGTCGGCGAGCGCCGCGCAGAATAGTCTCTGAAATGGCCTTGTGCAAACGATTTGTCACACTTCTGTCGCTTTTTTGCAAAGAAATTTGTTTTTTCTGTAGCGAAATGACGTCAGAATTACAAATTGTTGGCTTAATGCCACACGAGATTATCTCCACGTGGAGATAAGTATCTGAGCCAGCGCCGCTTTCTGGTTTGTTTCAGGTCAAACTACCTCGCCCGACCACTCGCAAATCCGCATATAGACTTTGCCATTGACATGGAATGCCACACCCTCTTCCTCCAGCAACACGCGCTGCCAGTCGGCCTGCTCGCTACCGGGACGGGACAGCCGCCCGCCAGCGCCGACCACGCGGTGCCAGGGCGCGGAAATGCCTTCCGGTAGATGGCCCAGCAGGCGGCCCACATGGCGCGAGTGACGCGGATAGCCAGCCAACTCCGCCAGCCGGCCGTAGGTGACGACACGCCCAACCGGCACTTGCGCAAGCAGCGCCAACACGCGGCGGGCGAATTCCGGCGGCATCAACGGTAGCGCGGATTGGCGACGTAGGGGTTGTCGCGTTTCTCCGCGCCTATCGTGGTGAGCGGACCGTGGCCGGGGATGACCACGGTGTCGTCCGGCAGGATGAACAGCTTTTGCTGAATGGCGTCTATCAGCTGTTGGTGATTGCCCATCGGGAAATCCGTGCGGCCGATCGAGCCCTGGAACAGCACGTCGCCGGCCACCAGCACTGCCGCCGCCGGGCTGTAGAACACCACGTGGCCCGGCGTGTGGCCGGGGCAATGGATGACTTGCAGCGTTTCCTGGCCGATGGCGACGGTGTCGCCCTCTTCCAACCAACGCTGCGGCGTCAGCGGCTCGCTGCGCGGGAAGCCGAACATCTGGCCCTGGGTGGGCAGCTGGTCCAGCCAGAAGCTCTCGGCGCGCTGCGGCCCTTCGATCTGCACGCCCAGCGCCTCCGCCAGCTTGGCCGCGCCGCCGGCATGGTCGATGTGGCCGTGGGTCAGCAGCAGCTTCTCCACCGTCAGGCCCTGGCTATCCACCCAGGCGCGAATCCGCTCAATGTCGCCGCCGGCATCGACAATGGCGGCCTGGCGGCTGACGCTGCACCACAGCACGCTGCAGTTCTGGGCAAACGGGGTGACCGGGATCACGTGATATTTCAGGGCCATGGCAATGCTCGCGGACAAAAGTCGGAATCGTACATTCTGGCATGGCCTGGGGGCTTTGGGGAGGGGCGGCGGAGACGGTGCGACCGGATAACGCGGGCAAGGGCTTATGGCCTGCCCGCCCTACAAGACGAACCCAGCCAGGATGGCTAGGGAGGAACCCCGTAGGGCGGATGCCCCGCTAGCGGGGCGATCCGCCGAACCATATCGACAAGGGAACGGCGGCAAAGGCGTAACTCCCGGCCTTAGCCGTGATTTCGCCCTACGGGGAAAAGGGCGCGACGGGAAGGCGGATCGCCCGCCCCTGCCGGGCATCCGCCCTACTGGTAGAGCGCCCGCTCGATGAAGTTGCGCGGCACCTTGGGCTTGGGCACGCGGATATCGAACCAGCCGCGCACGTCGCCATCCAGGCCGATGCCGTGCATGAAGTTGTACAAAGCCTTGTTCAGGCCCCGGCCCATCAGCTCGTGATCGGTGCCGGTGGGGTCGATGAAGCCGACATCGTTCTTGGCGAAGTTACCCGGCGGCAGCGGCACCAGCTGCACGCCGTACTCTTCCGGGTTCTGTCCCACCGGCGAATGCACGGTGCAGGCGAAGCGGTGGAAGAAGCCGGACTGGATGCAGCCGGTGTCGAACAGCTGGCGCACGTATTCCAGCGCATCCACCGTGTCCTGCACCGTCTGCGTCGGGAAGCCGTACATCAGATAGGCGTGCACCAGCACGCCGGCCTCGGCGAAACCGTGGGTGACGCGCGCCACCTGCTCCACCGATACGCCCTTTTTCATCAGCTTCAGCAAGCGGTCCGACGCCACTTCCAGGCCGCCGGAAATGGCGATGCAGCCGGATTCGGCCAGCAGCTGAGCCAGCTCCGGCGTGAAGGACTTTTCGAAGCGGATATTGCCCCACCAGGAGATGGACACCTTGCGCCGCAGCAGTTCCTCGGCCAGCGCCTTCAGCATCTTGGGCGGCGCGGCTTCGTCCACGAAGTGGAAGCCGGTCTGGCCGGTTTCGGCGATGATGGCCTCGATGCGGTCCACCAACAGCTCGGCCGACGCGGTTTCATAGCGCGAGATGTAATCCAGCGTCACGTCGCAGAAGCTGCACTTCTTCCAGTAGCAGCCGTGGGCGATGGTCAGCTTGTTCCAGCGGCCGTCGCTCCATAGCCGGTGCATGGGGTTGAGCATGTCCAGCAGCGACAGGTAGCGGTCTATCGGCAGGCCGTCCCAGGTGGGCGTGCCGGATTCGGAGAACGGCACGTCGGCTTCCTGCATGTTGACGTAGCGCACCGCACCGTCCTGGCGCAAAAAGGTGCGCGCCAAGCGGCTGACGCCGCGCTTGCCTTCGAGATGCTCCATCAGCGCCAACAGCGGCTTTTCGCCATCGTCCAGCGTGACATAGTCGAAATAGTCGAACACGCGCGGCTCGGCCAGCTCGCGCAGCTCGGTGTTGACGTAGCCGCCGCCGAGGCAGATTTTGATGTCCGGCCGGTGGCGCTTGATGGTCTGGGCGATGCGAAAGGCCGCGTACACCGCGCCGGGAAACGGCACCGAAATCAGCACCAGCTGCGGCTGGTGCCGATCCATCGCCTCTAGCGTCAGCGCGGCCAGGGTGTCGTCCACCCAGTTGGGTTCGGCCGCCAGCGCGCGGGCCAGCGGATCGAAGGTCGGTTGCGACAGCGCCAGGGATTCGGCGTAGCGGACAAACTCGAAGCGCGGGTCCACCGCCTCGCGCAGCACGTCGGCGATATCGTTCAGATACAGCGTGCCCAGGTGGCGGGCGCGGTCCTGGGTGCCCAGCGCGCCGAAGGCCCAGGCCAGCGGATCGCCGCCGTCCGGATCGTCCGGGTCCACGTACACGTCCAGCGCGGCGAAGCGCGGGCCTTCCGGCAGGTAGTTGCGGCCGGCGATGCGGTAGGACAGCGTGGCGTCGCGGCCCTGCAGGAAACCGATCACCGCGTCTATCGTCGCGGCGTAGCGCTCGTAGGAGATGTCGAACTGCATCATGCAGTCCGTGCGCTGGCGCATCGGGATGCGCCGCACATGCTCGCGCAAGGTGGCCATGCCTTCCCTGGAGAACAGCTTCAACACCAGCGCCAGCGCCAGGTCCTCCTGGAAGGCCTCTACGCCGCGCGAGCGCAGAAAGCCGGTGAGGTAGGCGGTGGACGGGTAGGGCGTGTTCAGCTGCGTCATCGGCGGGATGAGCGACAGCACGCGCAGGGAAGAAACAGACATGGGGCGTGAAATCCGGCTGTGGTTCAAAAAGCATAGCCGGGCTTGCGCCCGGCCATGAAGAATTGTCCCACAGCGGACGATGCGAGACTAGGCGTGCTTGGCGCTGAACTGCTCAAAGGCGGCCAAAGCGTTGGCGGAATACATCAAGGACGGCCCGCCGCCCATATACACGGCCATCGCCAGCGTCTCTTCCACTTCTTGCTTGGTGGCGCCCAGCTTGACCAGCGCCTGGGCGTGGAAGCCCAGGCAGCCATCGCAACGCGCGGCCACGCCCAGCGCCAGCGCGATCAGCTCCTTGGTTTTCTTGTCCAGCACGCCGTCGCGCGTGGCGGCGCGGGCCAGATCGTTGAACCCCTGCATGACTTCGGGCGCGTCGGCGCGCAAGGTGGCCAGGTGCTTGGAGATGGTTTGGGTCAGCTCGGGATAGTTGACATCACCGCTCATGGTTTTTGCTCCGGTTGGGATGGGGACGACGAGGCGCGGCAACTGGACCAGCCAAACGGCAGATAGGCCGGGCAGAAGCGGAACAAGCCGGTTGCCAGCGGCGCCAGGCCCAGCCAACCCCACGGGCCGATCGCGCCGATCGCCGCGCCGACAATCAGCGCCGCGCCAACGGCAACGCGCAGCGCTCTATCCAAACCGCCCACATTGCTTTTCATATCTGCCTCCTGTTCCGATGCGCCATCGAGAAAGTTGATATCTTGATTTATATAATATCAATTGATATATTGAAGTCAAGCCACAACACTGCAAAGCTTCGCCATGGATACACCCGTTCTTGCCCTTTCCGACATGCGCCAAGCCGCCGGCCAGGCCTGCGGCCTGCTGCGCGCACTGGCCAATGAAGACCGCCTGCTGCTGCTGTGCCAACTGAGCCAGGGAGAAAAATCCGTGGGCGAGCTGGAAGAGATGGTAGGCATCCGCCAGCCTAGCCTGTCGCAACAACTGGGCGTGCTGCGCAATGAGGGCATGGTGTCCACCCGCCGCGACGGCAAACGCATCTTCTATTCCGTGGCGGACGCCAACGCCCTGGCCGTGCTGGCCACCTTGTACCAACTGTACTGTCCCAAGGAGTGAGCATGGCGCTGGACTGGACCCATTTCACGCCATGGAGCGCCCTGGCCGGCGGCGCGCTGATCGGCCTGGCCGCCGCCTGGCTGGTCTTGCTGAACGGCCGCGTGGCCGGCATCAGCGGCATCGTCGGCCATCTGCTGGCTCCCGGCGCAGACAAAGGCTGGCGGCTGGCCTTCGTCGCCGGCCTGGTCTTGTCGCCCTGGCTGTACCGCTTGTTCGCCGCGCCGCCGACCATCGTCCTGGACGACAAGCCCTGGCTGCTGATCGCCGCCGGCCTGCTGGTAGGCTTCGGCACCCGGCTGGGCGCCGGCTGCACCAGCGGACACGGCGTATGCGGCCTGGCGCGCCTGTCGCCGCGCTCGCTGGCCGCCACGCTGACCTTCATGGCGGCCGGCTTTGCCGCCGTCTGGCTAGTCCGTCATTTCGGGGGATAAAACATGAAGCGCATGATAAGCGCCGCGCTGGCGGGACTGATCTTCGGCAGCGGCCTGATCGTGGCCGGCATGGCCAACCCGGCCAAGGTGCTGGCTTTCCTGGACATCACCGGCCGCTGGGATCCTTCGCTCGCGCTGGTGATGGCCGGCGCCATCGCCGTGGCGCTGCCGGCCTTCGCCTGGGCTAAACGGCGCGAGCGATCGCTGCTGGGCGAGGCCATGCAGCTGCCGACATCGCGCCGCGTCGACCGCCGCCTGCTCGCCGGCAGCCTGATCTTCGGCATAGGCTGGGGGCTGGCCGGCATCTGCCCCGGCCCGGCGCTTGTGCTAGCCGGCAGCGGCCTTGCCGATGGCCTATTGTTTCTGTTGGCCATGCTGGCCGGCATGGCGCTGCATAGCCGGTTGTTCCGCTCCTAGCGCCAGACAATCATTGCGACAAGCACGCCCTCCGCCTCTATACCTATCTCATATATGGAAACTTGATGGAGGCTCCATGCACACCGCCCGCATGATCATGACCGGATGGCTGGCGCTGGCGAGCGCGCTGGCCTGGTCCGCGCCGCCCCAGCTGGCGCAGCAACTATGCGCCGCTTGCCATGGCATTGATGGCAACGGCCCGCCGCCGACACCCAGGCTGGCTGGCCAGCAGGCCGATTACATCGCGCAACAGCTGGATTGGATGCGGCTGGGCCAGCGCGATGACGGCGGCGCTCACAAAGCGGTGTGGGATCGATTGAAGAACGATGCCGACATCCAGGCCATCTCCCGCTACTACGCCGCGCAAAAACCCGCTCCGCAGCCGGCCAAGTCGGCCGATCCGGCGCTGCTGGCCAGCGGCCGCAAGTTGTACACCGAGGGCAACCTGGCCGTGGGCGCGCCGCCTTGCTTCACCTGCCATGGCGAGCAGGGCGAAGGCGGCAGCGCCGCGCCGCGGCTGGCGGGCCAGCACGCCGCCTATCTGGCGCAAAGAATGAAGGTATCCGACACGCCGCAGCCGCCGGCGCGGATGGAGATGCAGGAAATCCTGAAAACGCTGAGCCAGGACGACGTCAAGGCGCTGCTGGCCTATATGGCCACGCTGTAGACGGGAAAAAGAAAAGGCCACCCAGCGGCGGCCCCAAGTTTCGGAGAAAAACGGGCTCCGGCCTACACTGGCCAAGAACATGCGGGCCATGCGGCCCGCCGTTTTCCGGGGGTGATTCTAACGCCGACAAACCCCAGCGGCAATCCTCAATCGCCCAGCGCTGCCAATAGCTCGGCCTGCTGTTCGGCGATCAGCGCGTCGGTCAGCTCCTGCAGATCGCCGTCCATCACCTGATCCAGTTTGTACAGCGTCAGATTGATGCGGTGGTCGGTGATGCGGCCTTGCGGGTAGTTGTAGGTGCGGATGCGCTCGGAGCGGTCGCCGGAGCCGATCAGGCTCTTGCGCTCGGCCGCTTCCTTCTGGTTCTTCTCGCGCAGCTGGATGTCGTAGATGCGCGCCGCCAGCACCTGCATGGCGCTGGCCTTGTTGGCGTGCTGCGAGCGGCCGTCCTGGCACTCGGCGACGATGCCTGTGGGCAAGTGGGTGATGCGCACCGCCGAGTCGGTCTTGTTGATATGCTGGCCGCCGGCACCCGACGCGCGGAAGGTATCGATGCGCAGATCGGCCGGGTTCAGCACCACTTCGGCAATCTCGTCCGCCTCCGCCATCACCGCCACGGTGCAGGCGGAAGTGTGGATGCGGCCCTGGGTCTCGGTAGCCGGCACGCGCTGCACGCGGTGGCCGCCGGACTCGAACTTCAGCCGCGAATACGCTCCCTGGCCGATCAGCCGCACAATCACTTCCTTGTAGCCGCCCAGGTCCGACTCGCTGGCGGAGACGATCTCCACCTGCCAGCGGTTGCGCTCGGCGTAGCGGGTATACATGCGCAGCAGGTCCGCCGCGAACAAGGCCGCCTCGTCGCCGCCGGTGCCGGCGCGCACTTCCAGGAAGATGTTCTTGTCGTCGTTGGGGTCCTTCGGCAGCAGCAGCTTTTGCAGCTCGATATCCAGCGCCGCCAGCTTGTCCTTGCCTTCGGCGATTTCCGCCTGGGCGAATTCCTTCATTTCCGGATCAGCCAGCATGTCTTCGGCGGCGGCGATATCGCCCTCGCACTGCCGATAGGCGGCGAAGGTTTCCACCACCGGTGTCAGCTCGGCGTGTTCGCGGGTGAGTTTCCGGAAGGCCTCCATGTCCTGGGTGGCCGTTTCACTGGCCAGCAGGTGGGTCACCTCTTCCAGACGGTCGGCCAGCTGCGCGAGCCTGGCCGCAATAGACGCTTTCATTACGACTCCGGGTGTAAACGGTAAAGCCGCGCGATGGTTTGCACCTGCGCGTCATGCTCCGCGCCGCTGCCCGAGGACAAAGCCTGGGTCGGCGGGTGCATCAGTTTGTTGGTCAGCTGGACGGACAAGGCCTCCAGCACTTTTTCCGGCGCGTCGCCGCGCGCCAGTTGTTTCATCGCGCCTTCCAGCGCGTGGCGGCGGGTGCGCTCCGCCTCGTCGCGCAGGGCGCGGATCAGCGGCACGGTTTCCCGCTTCTTCAGCCAGTCGTTGAACTCGGCCACCCGGCTCTGGATGATGGACTCGGCCTCGGCCGCGGCCTGCTGCCGCGCCTCCTTGCCCAACTCCACGATGCCGGCGATGTCATCCACGCTGAACAGGAACACATCGTCCAGCTTGTCCACCTCCAGCTCAATGTCGCGCGGCACGGCCAGGTCCAGCATGAACATGGGACGGTGGCGGCGCGCCTTGATCGCCCGCTCCACCATGCCCTTGCCGATGATGGGCAGCTGGCTGGCGGTGGACGTCACCACCACGTCGTAGCGCGACAGCGATTCCGACAACTCGGCCAGCGTGATGGCGTTGCCGCCAAACTGCTCGGCCAGCCGCTGGCCGCGCTCCAGCGTGCGGTTGGCCACGGTGATACAGGACGGATTGCGCGCGGCGAAGTGCGTGGCCACCAGCTCTATCATTTCCCCGGCACCGACGAACAGCACGTTCAGCTCGCTCACCGACGGGAAAATCTGCTCGGCCAGCTTGACCGCCGCCGCCGACATCGACACCGAACTGGCCCCCACCGCGGTGCTGGAGCGCACCTCCTTGGCCACCGCGAAAGTGCGCTGGAACAGCCCATTCAGCAGGGTGCCCAGCGTGCCGGCGCTTTCCGCGCTGCGCACCGCGTCCTTCAGCTGGCCCAGTATCTGCGTCTCGCCCAGCACCATGGAATCCAGCCCGGACGCCACGCGGAAAGCGTGGCGCGCCGCCTGCGAAGCCTCCAGCCGGTACAGATACGGCTCCACCTCGGCGCGGCTCAGCCCGTGAAACTGGCATAGCCAATCCAGCGCGGCATGCGGGTCCGGGCTTAGGCAATAGATCTCGGTGCGGTTGCAGGTGGAGACGATAGCCGCCTCCCGCGCGGCCTGCGAGGCCACCAGACTATCCAGAGCGTGCGGCAGGGTTTCCGCCGGGAATGCCAGCTTCTCCCGTATCGACAACGGCGCGGTGTGGTGGTTGAGTCCGAGGGCAAGCAGATGCATGGGCGAACAATGCCGCAGACGAAAACAGGACATTTTAGCCTAACTGGGTCGCGCCGTCCCGCGCTTGCCCCTGGTCCTTGGCTTCCCTACTGCAGTCACCTGCGAAAGATGACAAGAATGTTGCATCATCGAGACACGAGTTGGAAAATTCCCACCTCAAACCATTAACAAAAAAACACAATTAATTTCATAGTCTTAACATTTCTCACGCAGCCTCCATCCGGCCGCACCAGCAGACAATGCCAAGTAAGTACCTTGCCTTTGCCTCTTTTCAATGCCATTTTCATCAATCGCCAATGATGTTGCGGCCACGAGACTGCAACGATACGCCCCGCGCTGACACGCAATGGGCGCCGTGATGACAAAGGAAGAGAAGAAATGAAGGTCAAGATTCTGGCCCAGGCGATCGCCGCCATCGGCCTGCTGGGAAGCGGCTTTGCCCACGCCGCCGATGACTCGGGCAATCAGCTGGAACGGGTGACGATTACCGGTTCCAACATCAAGCGCAGCATCAAGCAGGAAAAGGCGCTGCCGGTCACCATCCTGAAGACCGAAGACCTGGCCAAGCAGGGTCTGACCACGGTAGAGCAGGTGGTCAACAGCATTGCAGCTAACCAGTCCAGCCAAGGCTCTTCTTATTCGGTAGGCGCCTCTACCGGCGGCGGCTCTTTCGCCAGCCTGCGCGGCCTCGGCAACCAATATACGCTGGTATTGCTGGATGGCCGCCGCATGGCCAACCAGGCTATCGATGGCACCTCGGCCGACCTGAACGCCATTCCACTGTCCGCCATCGACCGTGTGGAAGTACTGCTGGACGGTGCCTCCGCCATCTATGGCACCGACGCCATCGGCGGTGTGATGAACTTCATCACCAAAAAGTCGCTAAAGGGCTTCAGCATTGGCGGCAGCTTCGCCAACCCACAACATGGCGGCGGAGATGAAAAACGCGTCAATGCATCCTATGGTATCGGCGATCTCGCGCAAGACGGCTTCAATGTCTACGGCGCGATAGACTATCTAAAACACGATGCCATCATGGCTAGCCAACGTGATTTCTCCAACAAGATCACCGCAGACACTGGTAATAGTCCCAATGCCTGGCCTGGCAATTATGTGGATGGCGTCACCAAAAAATGGAAAGCTACCAGCACCACTTGTCGGCCGCCATTCTCTCAGTCCGTCGGGGGCATCTGCAAAGAGTACTACTCGCTTTATCCGGCCTTGTCGCCGGAAGTCGAGCAGATTTCGGGCATTGTCCGTGGCACGAAACGCCTTGGTGATAACCATGAGCTTTCCTTGCAGTACACGCGCACGGAAACCATCACCACATCTCAGAATGCTCCGCTGCCAACCGGCGGCGACATCACCAGAGCCAATGCAACCGACCCAACCAAGCGCGACTTACTGTATGTACGGACCATTCCGCTAGGCAACCGGGAAACCGAGGCCAATTCGGTAACCCAGCGCTTGATGCTGAACCTGGAAGGCCTGGTTGCCGGCTGGGACTACCGCGCGGGCATTGGCCGCTCGGAGAACTTGGTCAAGGAAAACCTGAATTCCGGCTATGTCAGCAAAGCCAGGATGCAAGCGGCCGTGGATAGCGGCGCGCTGAATCCTTTCGACACCAGCGGCAACAATCTGGCCGCCTGGAGATCAGTCGGCATCACCGGCCAAACCAAGGAAGCTAAATCGACCATAGACTTGGCGGACGCCAAAATCAGCCGCGAATTGTTTGCGCTGCCGGCAGGCATGGTGGGCGTGGCACTTGGTGCGGAAGCCCGTCATGAAAGCCTAAGCACTGTCTATAACAAGGCCGTTACCCGTGATGCATTAAGCACAGGCCAAAACAAGACCGAAGATTCGATGGGCAGTCGTTCCGCCTACGCCATCTTCGGCGAGGCAGAAATCCCTGTCTTGAAAAATCTGGAACTGCAGCTGGCGACACGTTACGACCACTATAGCGACACCGAAAGTTCGCTCAATCCCAAGGTGGCATTCAAATTCCAACCAGATCCAAAGGTGATGTTCAGAGGTTCCGCCAGCAAGGGATTCCGCGCACCGTCGCTGTATGACATCTACCGTCCGAACCAGCTGCAGCTTACCGGCACCAAGTTTGTCGATTACGCAACGTGTCCGGATGGCCAAAATCCGCTCCCCGGTACCGATGGAACCGGTTGCAGCAAGATGCAACGCGACAAGCGGGTAGGCGGCAGCAAGAATCTGCAACCGGAAAAATCGTCCTCCCTGTCGTTCGGCATGGTCATTGAACCGACCAAGGATTTCACTGCCAGCGCCGACCTATGGTGGACCATGATCAAGGACCAAATCAGCATCTTGGATGAAACCTTGATCATCAACGATCCGGTCAAATACGCCAATCGCTATGTCCGCGATGCCAACGGCAACTATCAGTACATGATTGACGACATTTCCAACCTGGGCAACATCAGCGCCTCCGGCGTAGATCTGCGCCTGAATTGGACACTGCCGAAGACTTCATTTGGCACTTTTGTCGCCACCCTAGACGGCACCTATCTGGCTAAATTCTCATACCAGAATGAGAAAGGCGGCGATTACACCAACACCGCGGGTCAATATGTCGATGCCGGGCCTAACTTCCGCTGGCAGCACAATCTAACGCTGAACTGGATGTACGGTCCGTGGAGCGCCATCGTGTCTCAAAACTACAAGTCTGGTTATACCGACCAGAATGCGACACCGAACTCCGCAGGCAGCAACCACATGGTCAAACCTTACTCCACCTGGAATCTCTCGGCCTCCTATGCGTGGACCAAGCAGCTGACCGTGACCGCTGGCGTGAAGAACCTGTTTGACCAAGAGCCGCCTTATTCCAACCAGCAGCGCATGACTCAACAGAACTACGACCCGCGCTTTACCGATCCCACTGGCCGCAGCTTCTTCCTGAAGGGTTCATACAAGATGTAATCAGTCTAAGCCTGGCAGACATGACAACGGACAACCAGCCCAGGCTGGTTGTCCGTTTTCGCTTGAGCGGACTATAAGAAACAGCCCTACCCCTCCCGCCGCATATCCACATGCAGTATCCCGCCATCGTCATACGGCTCGGACACCGGGGCGAAGCCGAAACTGGCGTACAGCGCGCTGGCATCGCACTGCGCCGACAGCATGATGGGCTGGCCGGCAAAGTGGATTTTGCACTGCGCCACCGCCTGCGCCATCAGCGCCTTGCCCAGCCCCCTGCCGCGCGCCTCCGGCGCCACCACCACCCGGCCGATGGCCGCCGCGTCCGGGTATTTCTCGCCCGGCGCGATCAGCCGCGCGTAAGCCACCAGATTGCCGGCCTCATCGCGGCCGGACAGGTGCAGGCAGTGGATGTCCACGCCGTCCACATCGCCGTAGATGGACTGCTGCTCCACCACGAACACCTGGTCGCGCAATTGCAGCACCTGATAAAGCGCCAAAGGGGTAAAGCCGTCAAAACCGTGGCAATGCCACGCTATCCTGTTTGCCATAGTAGAATCCCTCCCATTCCTGACACAGCCGTCTGCGATGCTATAGCATGCATCCAGATGCCGTGCCTCAATCCAGATCAAGACGATAGCATTTAATATATGAGCGACCACGACCTCTTCGATCCGCCGGCGCCGGCCGGCGACCTCACGCCACCGCCTCCGGCCGCGCCGGACGCCATCAGCGGCGACTGGATTCCGCTGGACCTGTACGCGGAGCGCGCCTATCTGGAATACGCGATGAGCGTGGTCAAGGGCCGGGCGCTGCCGGAAGTGGCGGACGGCCAGAAGCCGGTGCAGCGCCGCATCCTGTACGCCATGCGCGACATGGGCCTGGCCCACGGCGCCAAGCCGGTGAAGTCGGCCCGCGTGGTCGGTGAAATCCTGGGTAAATACCACCCGCACGGCGACAGCTCGGCCTATGAGGCGCTGGTTCGCATGGCGCAGGACTTCACGCTGCGCTACCCGCTGATCGACGGCCAGGGCAACTTCGGCAGCCGCGACGGCGACGGCGCGGCCGCCATGCGTTACACCGAGGCGCGGCTGACGCCCATCGCGGAACTGCTGCTGTCTGAAATCGACATGGGCACAGTGGATTTCGTTCCCAATTACGACGGTGCCTTCGACGAACCGTCGCTGCTGCCGGCCCGCCTGCCCATGGTGCTGCTGAACGGCGCCTCCGGCATCGCCGTGGGCCTGGCCACGGAAATCCCGCCGCACAATCTGACCGAAGTGGCCGGCGCCTGCGTGGCGCTGCTGGACAATCCGTCGCTGGAAACCGCCGATCTGATGCAATACATCCCCGGCCCGGACTTCCCCGGCGGCGGCCAGATCATCACCCCGGCGGCGGACATCCAGTCCGCCTACGAAACCGGCCGCGGCAGCGTGCGCGTGCGCGCCAAATGGGAAATCGACAAGTTGGCGCGCGGCCAGTGGCGCGCCATCGTCACCGAACTGCCGCCCGGCTCCAGCGCGCAAAAAGTGCTGGCGGAGATTGAGGAAGCCACCAATCCCAAGCTCAAGGCCGGCAAGAAGCAGCTGTCGCAGGATCAGCAAAACCTGAAGAAGCTGATGCTGGACCTGCTGGACCGCGTGCGCGACGAATCCGACAGCGAAAACCCGGTGCGCCTGGTGTTCGAACCCAAGTCCAGCCGCCAGGACCCGGACGAGTTCATGAACATCCTGCTGGCGCAGACCAGCCTGGAAGGCAACGCCTCGCTGAACCTGGTGATGATAGGTCTGGATGGCCGACCGGGACAGAAGGGGCTCAAGCCCATCCTGACCGAGTGGATAGACTTCCGCCGCACCACCGTCACCCGCCGCCTGGCGCACCGCCTGTCCCAGGTGGACAAGCGCATCCACATCCTGGAAGGCCGGATGATCGCCTTCATCCATATCGATGAAGTGATCCGCGTCATCCGCGAATCGGACGAGCCCAAGCCGGACTTGATCAAGGCCTTCGGCCTGACCGAAGTCCAGGCCGAGGACATCCTGGAAATCCGCCTGCGCCAACTGGCGCGGCTGGAAGGCTTCAAGCTGGAGAAGGAGCTGTCCGACCTGCGCGAAGAGCGCGAAGGCCTGCGCCACATCCTGGACACGCCGGACGCGCTGACCAAGCTCATCCGCGAGGAAATCCAGGCCGATGCCGCCAAGTACGGCGACAAGCGCCGCAGCGAGATCAAGGCCGCCGAGCGCGCGGTGCTGACGCAAACCACCGCCGACGAGCCGGTGACGCTGATCCTGTCGCAAAAAGGCTGGATCCGCGCCCGCGTCGGCCACAACCTGGAGCTGGAAACGCTGAGCTTCAAGGACGGCGACGCGCTGGCGGCCGTGGTGGAAACCCGCACCGTGTGGTCCGCCATCGTGCTGGACAATAACGGCCGCGCCTACACCATAGATCCGGCCACGGTGCCGACCGGCCGCGGCGACGGCGTGCCGGTGGCGTCGCTGGTGGATCTGCAGGACGGCGCCAAGCCGGCTCAGCTGATCTCCGGCCGCGATGCCGACCGCTTTGTCGTGGCCGGCAGCGGCGGCTACGGCTTCATCGCCAAGATCAGCGACATGGCCGGCCGGGTCAAAGCCGGCAAGGCCTTCATCACGTTGGACGCCGGCGAGACGGTGCTGGCTCCGGTGCCGCTGCCGGCCGCGCCGCTGGAACAACTGCAACTGGTGGCCGCCAGCGACAGCGGCCGCCTGCTGGCCTTCCCGGCGACAGAGCTGAAAGAGCTGGCCAAGGGCCGCGGCCTGATGCTGCTGGCACTGGACGACGGCGCGCGCATGACCGCCATCGGCCTGGTGGCCGGCGACAAGGCGCTGCTGTCCACCACCTCCGTCCGCGGCAAGGTGGCGGATGAAAAGCTGGCGCTGGAAGAGTTTGTCGGCAAGCGCGCCAAGAAGGGCAAGCTGATGCCGAAGAAATGGCTGATCAGCGCCATCCGCGAGCTGCCGATGTGATGAAACTGACAGCCCAGCCGCAAGCCCTATCGCCGCGCGCCGCCTTGTTGTTCGTCAACGGCTTCCGCGCGCTGCTGCTGCTGGTGCTGTTCTCGCTGTCGCTGATCAACGGCGACAGCGGCCAAGCGCTGATCGAAGGCGGACCGCATTTCTACCTGTGGAGCAGCGTCTACCTGCTGCTGATCGCCATCTGGTACCTGCTGCGCGAAGGCAGCCTGGGCGACACGCTGCAACTGACGCTGGCCATCGCCGCCGACATCGCCATGATGGTGTGGCTGATGGCGATGAACGATGGCGTGCGCGGCGGCTTCGGCCTCTTGCTGCTGCCCTATCTTGCCGCCGCCGGCCTGCTGTCCACCGGCCGCTACGCGCTGTTCTACGCCTCCATCGCCACGCTGATGCTGCTGAGCTACGCCGGTTTCGAGAGGCTGCTGGGCAATGCCAGCCAGGCGGACCTGTCGTTCAGCGCGCTGCTTTCCGCCGCCGGCTTCATCACCGCCATCGCCACCTGGCAGCTGGGACGGCTGGCCCGCGCCTCGGAAGCGCTGGCGGCGCAGCGCGGCGGCGAAATCGCCAATCTCAACCACCTGAACGAACTGATCCTGCAAAGCCAGCGCGACGCGGTGGCGGTGCTGGACGAGGCGGGCCATCTGCACCAGTTCAACCGGCAGGCGGAACGCTATTTCAGCCAGCTGCAGCGCGGCCAGTTGATGCCGGAGCTGCTGCCGCTGGTGCAGCGTTGGCGGGACAACGGCTACCCGGCCCTGTCCACCTTTGTTCAACACAATGTGCGCGGCCGCCAGCTGGTGGGCCGGCTGGTGCCGGTGCCGGTGCCGGAAGGCCAGCTGCGCGGCGTAGTGCTGTTCATGCGCGACATGGCGGACATGGCCGAAGAAGCCAAGCGCGTCAAATTGGCCGCGCTGGGCCGCCTCACCGCCAACATCGCTCACGAAATCCGCAACCCGCTGTCCGCCATCAGCCACGCCGGCGACTTGCTGGCGGAAGACGAAACCGACCCGGCGCGGCAGCGGCTGCTGCGCATCGTCCAGGACAACGCCCGCCGCATCAACGGCATGGTGGAAAACGTGCTGACGCTGGGCCGGCGCGACCGCGTCAAGACCGAAACCATCGATCTGCCATCGTTCATCGCCCAGCTGCTGGAGCAATTTGCGCTGGTGCAGCCGCAATCGGCCGGCGCCATCGTCTGCCAGCTGCCGGACCATTGCAAACTGGCATTCGACCGCGGCCACCTGGCCCAGGTGCTGAGCAACCTGCTGGCCAATGCCTGGCGCCATGGCAGCCAGGGCCGCGGCTCGGTGCGGCTGGAAGCCGGCACGGCGGAACACCACCTGATCCTGCGCGTGATCGACGATGGCCCCGGCGTGCCGGAGGCCGAGCAATCCCGCCTGTTCGAACCCTTTTTCACCACGGAAAGCGCCGGCAGCGGCCTGGGGCTGTACATCGCGCGCGAGCTGGCCGAAGCCAACGACGCGCGCCTGGAGTACACCCCGCCCGGCGGCGTGTTCCGGCTGATCTGTCGCCTAGCCCATGACTAAGACACCCTTGCGCGTATTGATCGTCGACGACGAACCGGACATCCGCGAACTGCTGGAGCTGACCCTGCTGAAGATGGGCCTGACGCCCGTCTGCGCCGGCAGCGTGGCCCAGGCCAAAACGGCGCTGGCGACCGGCCGCTTCGACCTGGCGCTGACCGATATGCGGCTGCCGGACGGCGAAGGCCTGGAAGTGGTGCGCCACATCGGCGAAGCCGGACTGGACCTGCCAGTGGCGGTGATCACCGCCTATGGCAGCGCCGACAACGCGGTGCAGGCGATGAAGGCCGGCGCCTTCGACTACCTGCAAAAACCGGTCAGCCTGGCCCAGCTGCGCAGCCTGGTCAAATCGGCGTTGAAAGTGGAAACGCCGTCCGTCAAACCCACCCAGCAGCAACGGCTGTTGGGCGAATCGCCGGCCATCCAGGACGTGCTGCGGCTGGTGGACAAGCTGTCGCGCAGCCAGGCTGCGGTGTATATCAGCGGCGAATCCGGCACCGGCAAGGAGCAAGCGGCGCGGCTGATCCATGAGCAAGGCCCGCGCGCCGGCAAACCGTTTGTCGCCGTCAACTGCGGCGCCATTCCGGAAAACCTGATGGAAAGCGAGTTCTTCGGCTACCGCAAGGGCGCCTTCACCGGCGCCGACGCCGACCGCGACGGCTTCTTCCAGCAGGCGCAGGGCGGCACCCTGTTCCTGGACGAAGTGGCGGACCTGCCGCTGGCCATGCAGGTAAAGTTATTGCGCGCCATCCAGGAAAAAACCGTGCGCAAGCTGGGCAGCGCGCAGGAGGAGATGGTGGACGTGCGCATCATCTGCGCCACCCACCAAGACCTGGCGGCCAAAGTGGAAGACGGCGGCTTCCGCCAGGACTTGTACTACCGCCTGAATGTGCTGCCGCTGCGCATGCCGCCGCTGCGCGAGCTGCGCGAAGACATTCCGCTGTTCGCCGAACGGCTGCTGCAGCGCTTCGCCGGCCATGGCTCCGCGCCCCAACTCTCCCCCGACGCGCGTCAGGCGCTGCAGGACTACGCGTATCCTGGCAACTTCCGCGAGCTGGAAAACATCCTGGAACGCGCCGTCGCCCTGGCCGCCGGCCCCGCCCTGTCCCGCGACGACCTGCAACTGACCCCCTGCGCCGAATACAGCCCGGAACCGGGCAGCGACGAACCGCTGCAAGACTACCTGGACCGCGTGGAGCGCGAAGCCATCGTCAAGGCGCTGGAAGCCACCCGCTACAACCGCACCCAGGCCGCCAAACGGCTGGGGGTGACGTTTCGGTCCCTGAGGTATCGGATGGAGCGGTTGGGGGTGAAGTAAACCCCGCGTAAAACCACCAATGCCGACCCGCGTCGCAGGTATGCTTGAGTTGATTTGCATTCAATCAACTTATTGACGATGACACCTCTCCGCCACTTGTGCTGGGGCGACAGCGCCGCCGGCTCTCTGAAGCAACGCAACCGGCTGCTTGGCCTGGCGCAGCCGGTCACCGCCATGATGGAAGACTTCCGCATTGGGGAGCTGGCCGACGCCGATGCGGCCAAGCCGCGCCAGCGCATCGCCTGGCTCAAGCGCCTGTGGGCCGCGCAGTGGTGGTATGAGGCGGAGGAATACGAAACGTCGCTGCTGCAACACGAGGCAGAGTGCCACGGCCAATTGCTGGAGGCGCTGCAAGCGCCGGCGCCGCTGGTGATCTGGATAGGCAACAACGCGCACGACCGGCTGATGTTGGCCATGGCCGCCAGCGTGGCCGCGCCCGCCACGCCGCTGCTGGTAGCGGACATCACCGGCCAGGTGGCTTTCCAGCACGAGGGGCTTTACGCGGTGGGGATGTGCCCGCCGGAAGCTTTGCTGGATATCAAGCCGGTGACGCTGGACTCCGCCGCGCGCGCCTCGCTGGCCGCGCAATGGGCGCACTGGAAAACACGCGAGGCCGGCTGGCGCGAAACCGCCTCGGACGGCGGCATCGTCCAATACCCGCTGGATCATCTGGACACGCTGTTGTTGGCCAGGCTCTCCCGCACGCCGCAATCGGCCAGCCGCGTAGTGGGGGAGGTCATGGGCACGCATCCCGGCATGGTGCCGGACAATTTCCTGTTCTGGCGGCTGGACGCGCTGCGCCAGGCTGGTCAGGTGGTCTTTACCCCGGTTGACGGCCCCAAGCCGCAGTCGCCCCTCGTCGCCCTGGCTTGAGCAGGGCGCTCCACGGCGAAGACCGCCATAGGATGGCGGAACGCCCGGCCAAGCCGGGCTTCCGCCCTACGGGCCGATGCAGAAGGTTGAATAAAGAAATAGTCTATTGAATTCATTTGATTTTTATTTCAAACAGCCCATTCTGTGTACCTAATTGTGTACCTAAAGATCTTTGCTAAACCCGACCGGCAAAGACTCCTGAAGTCCTGATCAGCCAAACCTTCGGCTAAGATGGCATCAAGTTATCCTTTTCGCCTCCTCTTCCCAACCACATTACCAGTGGCGGGAATTCCAATGCTCAGCCATTATTTCAGCAAGGTTACGCAGGGTGTCCCCGCCTGCGCTGGCTGCAGCAACAGTCTCTTTTTTTTGCCCCTCTCCAGCCTTCACCGTGTTCACTTCTGCGCATGCAGTCAGAGTGCCTGCATCTGGCAGCAGCAGCTCTCTGAGCTCAACCTCCCCCATCAAGCGCTCGAATGCCTTCCGTTGCGACACGTTCCAGCGCACCGCCAGCTGTTCCAGCGTCCGCTTTGCATCTACTGCCACCAGCATACTCAACCGTTTGCGATCCCCGACACACCTCTCTCGGAATGTGGCTTGCCGTTCTGCACTGCTTTTTGCCATCTCGTTACCTTACCTTGTGGGGGTAGAATCAATTGGCCGCCCCAATTACTCAAAATAAATTACTCTACCGCTTCCGCCTTCTGACTGGTAATAGTCTGCATTAGCGTAGACGATCCCCGAATTTGACTACGAAACAATGTACGCCCAGTCAATTTCGGCAGGAATTGGAAATATCTATCCATCTTGGTCAGATACTTCACAACGCGTTCATTCAATTCTTTTCTCTTATCGGTATCATTACGATGGATCATTCCGATAGCGCAATGCGGCATTCCACTCCACTTTTGGTTGCAATTAAAAAACAGTCCATCCTCATTGGTGATCTCAACCCAATAGTGGCCAAGAGCTGTAGCAATTGTAATGTCTTCACGGTGATGTCGGCCATCAAATAGCATCATTGCATGAAAATGCAGCCCCTTATGTGGGCCTACCTCCATCCCTGTCTCTTATACACATCTGACGCTGCCGACGACAGCACGGAGGTGTGGGGGGGGGGGGGGGGGGGGGGGGGTGGGGGGGGGGGGGGGGGGGGGGGGGGGGGGGGGGGGGGGGGGGGGGGGGGGGGGGGGGGGGGGGGGGGGGGGGGGGGGGGGGGGGGGGGGGGGGGGGGGGG
>NZ_JAELTR010000240.1:0-382 GCF_016428945.1 Chromobacterium sp. ASV23 | reverse complement strand
CGCCAAAGAATTGTGTCAGTTCCTGGATCATCGTATCCAACAATTGACACCCGCCAGATACGATCAGTTCCTGCAGGAATATAAATCTAAACTCTTCCGAATGAATATCCCCGCCAAATACCGCAGCGGCGATACCCTCTTCGAAGGTACCATCAAAGATATCCTGCCATCCGGGTTACTCGTCATGGACACGGGACATGAATTAAAGGAATTTGGATTCGGCGAAATAGAATTTATACTCGGATAAAAAGTAAAGGAACGTTCAAAAACGTTCCTTTTTTATAATTTGTTAGTCTGTGTTCTTGTTCATTACTTCGGCGCAAACTCAGGCGCCGCAAGCTCATCGTAAGACAGTGATGATAACAAGATTTTGGTTGATAAA
>NZ_JAELTR010000239.1:0-383 GCF_016428945.1 Chromobacterium sp. ASV23 | reverse complement strand
TCTCCACATATGCCACTTCTTTGCCATCAGGGGAGCATTTGGGCTGAAATTCATCTGCTGCGGTGGCGATCAGCGGTTCCTCTTTCAGCAGGGTAGCATTGAAGAAATAAGGCTCTTCTTTACGCACGCGGGTAGTCTGATAGATATCCCAGTTACCATTTCTTTCTGCAGCATATATCAGGCGTTTACCGTCGGGAGACCAGGTCAGCATTCTTTCCTGTTGGGGCGTATTGGTAATGCGTTTGGTCATATTACCGTCTACGCTGGATACATATACCTCACCTCTGGCAACGAAAGCCATTTCTTTACCATCGGGACTCATCGCGAATTCAGTGATGTTGCCTGCAACCGGCATATTTTTCACGACGCCTTCACGGCCGTCA
>NZ_JAELTR010000238.1:0-383 GCF_016428945.1 Chromobacterium sp. ASV23 | reverse complement strand
CCCTTCTCACTGCCCCGCCCACCCCCGACATCTACACCTCCGTGCTGTCGTCGGCAGCGTCAGATGTGTATAAGAGACAGCCCCTGGGCCTAGTGGAATGGCTGGTTCTGTCATTAATGGAACCACAACGGATCATCTGAATGGATTTTCTGCAACGGCAATTGGGCCAAACGGAACGGGTATAGGGTATTCGCCAGGAACACCTGGCACTGTGTCGACTGTGGTTGGGACTCCAGGGCTTAGTATTACGTATGGTACAACTTTAGGAGTTAGTAGTGATCCTGCCACGCCTTATCAATTTAATACTACTCCTCCTACAAATAGTAATCCGTACGAATGTACGAAATCAGAGTATGAGAATCCATATGGTGTTACATCTAGTG
>NZ_JAELTR010000237.1:0-385 GCF_016428945.1 Chromobacterium sp. ASV23 | reverse complement strand
CCCTTCTTTCCCATCGTCAGCGATGCCGTGACGCTGCTGTGCCGCATCAAGAAGCAGGGCGGCGACTGGGTACGCCATTACGCCATCCTGGATGGCGATGTGCCGCTGGAACTGGCCGAGGCGCAAGCGCAATGGCTGGGCGTACAGGAATACCGTCGCCGGCTGGAAGTGGCCGGCCTCACCCCGGCAGTGGGTGAGGTGCTGGCGCTGGAGCAGGGCGATACCGACAAGCTGACCGAATACAGCCCGAAACACTTGCTCGACCTGGTGTTCCAGGTATTCGGCGACAAGGACGTGCTGGACAACTACCAACGCGCCCGTGACGAACAACGCGCCACCGAGCTGGAACTGGAAGCGCTCACCCGGCAGGAAGAAGCGCTGGAAG
>NZ_JAELTR010000236.1:0-385 GCF_016428945.1 Chromobacterium sp. ASV23 | reverse complement strand
GTCCTACCTTTCCGAAAACGGACCTCTGCAGCCCTAACCCTCCGGGCATTATGTTCATGAACTATATGGATTACTCCGACGATGCCTGTATGCACCTGTTCACTGCCGGCCAGGTAGTGCGCATGCGCTATGTCCTCGAAAATGTGGTGCAGCCACTAGTGAACTCCAACGGCTGTACGCCGCCGGTAGTCTTTCCCAATGATGCCGCTATCCGCCAGCTGCCATACCCTGCCGGCAAGATCTGCGACAAGAATATCACCCCTGCGGTGGTACTACGGAATAAAGGTACCCAACCCCTCACCAGCGTAAAGATTAACTACCAGGTGGGTAACGGACCTCTGGTCGCCTATCAGTGGACCGGCAACCTGGCCAGTTTCACAGAAAC
>NZ_JAELTR010000235.1:0-383 GCF_016428945.1 Chromobacterium sp. ASV23 | reverse complement strand
CGTTTTTAGTTTTTGTTTTGTCTTCTCGCCCTTTTCTTCCCCCCCCCCCCCCTCCCCTCCTCCCCCCCCCCCCCCCTCCCCCCCCCCCCCCCCCCCCCCCCCCCTCCCCCCCCCCCCCCCCCCCCCCCCCCCCCCCCCCCCCCCCCCCCCCCCCCCCCCCCCCCCCCCCCCCCCCCCGCCCCCCCCCCCCCCCCCCCCCCCCCCCCCCCCCCCCCCCCCCCCCCCCCCCCCCCCCCCCTGCCCCTGCCCCCGCCCCTGCGCGCCAACCACCTCCGTGCTGTCGTCGGCAGCGTCAGATGTGTATAACCGTCTGGCGTGGGTCGGCGAGTGGGTGACCATCACCACGGTGGTGCCGTCGGCGTTGATTTCCCGCAGCATTTTCA
>NZ_JAELTR010000234.1:0-388 GCF_016428945.1 Chromobacterium sp. ASV23 | reverse complement strand
GGGCAGCAACTAGAGAAAGCATTTAAGCTTGCTGATTATTATTTAAGCAACCCATTTGGCAATATAGGCTTACTAAGCTCCCAGGTGGATAGATTTATTTCATTAATTCATGGATCAAACTCACTAACGCCTTCAACTCACGAACATGCAATGTATATTGCATACGCCGCAGGCATAAAGTCTGCCTGTTTGTCGCGCCAAGTAGGGGCTGCAATTAGTGATGTAAATGGCCGTATAATCGCCGTCGGTGCCAATGATGTTCCAAGCCCTGGTGGTGGCCTATATACCCCAGATGGAAGAGAAGATCATCGGTGTTTTAAAGTAAAGAAATGTGAAAATTGGCATGAAAAAAAAGAACGACTTTCTAGAATTACAGACTCAGTAAAAG
>NZ_JAELTR010000233.1:0-389 GCF_016428945.1 Chromobacterium sp. ASV23 | reverse complement strand
TCATAAAACAACAGGTGGCTACCAGGGAAGGCCATTGCAGCGAAGAGAGGCCCATGATCGCATGACCACTCGTACATCCGCCGGCATAGCGGGTTCCGAATCCTACCAGGAAGCCGCCGCCCACCATCATGATTAATCCGCGCGGTGTTAATAATTGCGACCAGGTGAAGAGATCATTAGGTACCAACGAAGAATAGTCATGAATACCATAACCTGCTAATTCTTTTACCAGGTGAGGATGTACAGTTACGGCTGCACTATCTCTCAGGAATTCCATCGCTATAAATCCCCCTAGTAAAATGCCCAAAGCAAAAACCAACTTCCCTTTTTCCTGTTTCCTGTTATAGTTAAAAAACGGTATCCTGGCAGGCTTGCACGCAGCACATACA
>NZ_JAELTR010000232.1:0-389 GCF_016428945.1 Chromobacterium sp. ASV23 | reverse complement strand
CCGGATACACTGACTACCGTATACGAATTCGATAACTATAATATCCAGTGGGAATCCGCTACCGGCATAGATGGCGGCCCTTACAACCGTACCCACGGCATCGCCTTCATTGGCAACAATGGTACGCTGGTACTGGATCGCGGCGGCTGGGAAGTAATTCCTGAAAAAGGTAAAATGGAGGCCATCGCCCACAAACCATCCGTAGATAACGGCCTGGATCTGCACGCAAAGAATTTCATAGAGGTCATCAAATCAGGTAATATGAAAGACCTTCACTGCCCTATCGCAGCAGGCGCACATATCGCCACTACTGCTCAAATGGGCAATATCGCTTTCCGTACAGGGAAGAAAATCTACTGGGATGATAAAAAGAAAGCCTTCACCGATAG
>NZ_JAELTR010000023.1:0-61999 GCF_016428945.1 Chromobacterium sp. ASV23 | reverse complement strand
AATCAGATGCATCGCCCGCCGAATTTGACCACAATGCCACGCCTAATATCGGATTGCCCGCAAGAACATCAGTGAGCACTTTGGCAACGCCACCCACGCCAATTCCCATCAACGCAGCCGGAGCAATCGGATTAGCGTACGCACGTATCGGAATAATGATCTGCGCAAACATAAACGTGACCAGAAACGAAAATCGGATCAGTTTTTGCATATCACCCCCTGAAGCCCTTGATTATCGACCACGCGCACAGCGCGCCCAGTGCTAACGCCAAAAATTGCCAGACCATATCTCACCCCGGAATAAAAATAGGGAGGCCGCAGCCTCCCCCTTGCACGGCTGCGATGCGATTACTTGATCATCGACATCACAGTACGGAACCCCCATTTCGCCACACGCGGCAGCATCATGACGCCAGCGATGGCGGCGATACCAGTCACAACGGTGCCAGCGTTGACAGAACTGGTGATGGACGAGTAGTCCGGGCCGGCAGCGCCATCAGCGAATGCAGGAACAGCCAAAACAGCAGCGGAGATGGCAACGGAGGTTTTCTTGATGATGTTGGAGATTTTCATGGTCTATCCTCTTCTATAAATCGAATGAATTGTCCGAATGCGTCGGAAACAACGAAACACATTAGAACAAGGACAAACGACGCGCCAAACGCTTGGCCTAGCGTCGTCGTATCGGTTTTCCAGATATTCTCGGCAGTCTGGAGGCTGGCATAGTCAGACGACTGTAAAACAATAAGCGCCTGGCACTGCTCAGGTGGCGTCTGTAATAGATGCACCTGACCGGAATCGGTTATTTCCATGCATTGAGCCATTTAATCAGTCCAGTTAATGAATCCAGCGAGAATCCGATGGAGGGAAATCCATATCAGGCGGCATTCTGGATTCAAATTCATCCATGAGAGATTCACGGAATGAGGCCCGTCCGGGCATTCGAATTTCGTGTTGCGTACAGTTATTGACACGAGTCCAAGGGCGGCTTGCGCCGCCATGTGACCCGCGCTCCGCGCGTGTCACATCGTCGGCTGCTGCTGCAGATTGGGTCGTCAATGTCCAGGTATGCACCCGCGAAATCGTGATGTCCGTCATGGGGACATTCAAAGTAGAATGCTGGCCAAGCTGCAGCTCGACACCGCGCACAATGGCGGACTCTTCGCCATAGCGATTGGTGATGGGTTCGCGGTATGGTCTGCAAAGCAGATCATTGCGCTTGACCTGGGCTCCACCCTGCAGGCGGACAAATTCGGCCCAATCGCTGCAATCGGCGGCACGTACGAGCGGGGCGAGTTCAGCGCGGACTTCATCAGCGTCCAGGCGGCGAAGCTCGCGCCAAACCGTGACAGGGACGCAGCCAATCTGCTGGAACTGGCGTATGCCCCACCCTGCCCACGCCTCAACACGAAGCGCGGTTTCACAGAATCTGGCGGGATTGGATGGATTGGACTCGCCGTCATAGTCGGGCAAGTCACCACCAGAGGCAGCGCGGCCATCCACATTCTTGGCGATGTACTTGGCCACGTAGCCGCAGGCAGATCCACGAACCATGTCGATGCGCTTGAAGGTGAAGCGCCGGCGCCACGCGCCTTTTTCGGTCGGGTCTACCTGCAGCGCGTAGTGACGCAGAATGCGGCGGATTTCGCGGCGATCGGCTTCATCAAAGAACATGACCATGTGCCAGTGCGGCGTGCCGTCATGGTGCGGCTCAGCGACGCGGAAACCATACACACGAATGCCCTTGCGATGGAGCTTGGAACGCGCCCGCGCCCACACGCGCTGCAGATGGGCTTGCGCCTCACGCGGGCCGATTTTGGCGTCATAGTTGGGATTCGGCGCGCCGGACTTGGAAAGGCGCGCATGGTAAGAGCCGGGACATGTCAGCGTGTAGAAATCGCACGCGTGGCCTTGCTCTTTCGCATAGGTCTCAAACCCGCGCAAGCGAACCATCAGCTCAGCGCGGCGAATGATGGGATTAGACGGCGACACCGCCGCCAGATCGGCAAGACTGAACTCTTGTCCCAGCTCATTGACAACAAGGAGCGTGGACAGCAATTCATTGTTGCGACGCTTACGGGCGCGCTTGCGCTTTACGGCATCGTCGGAGGCGTATAACCCGGCGCGATTATGCACACGTCCGGCAAGTCTGGCTCCTCGCTCCGCAAGACGACCGTGAGCCGTCCTAATCTGGCGACGCCAGAATGATGGGTCAGCAGCACGCGTCCAGACGCTTTCCGGCGTGTGCGGCTGTCGTGTCCAGTCCGGTAGGTGAAGATGGTAGAGTCCGGCCAGCGCTTGGACATCAGCAAGGGAAGCGCCACACCGCCGCAACCAACTCGAACGCCGAGCAAGTGCCTTCGCCTTTTCAAGAATGTCATTTTCGTCCAGGAGTAAACGGCGAGGCATGCCGATTTCGCGGATGGCCTCGGTGGTGAAATTGAGCCATGCATTGGCGTCCGCACTGCGCAGCCAAGATGCAGGCGTCTCAGGCCGAGCAAGGCGGCTTTTCCATTCATCGCTGATGGAGTCCGCCAGCGCAGACGGCAAGCCCTGCAGACGAGGCTTGAGGTATGCGCTGTTCGGGATCAAAAGCGAATGGATATTCACGATTAAAGCTCCACGAATTCCATCGGAGTCAGGAAGGTCAGCCCCTTAGGCGTGCGGTAGATGGCCAGCTGCTCAGGGGTGTACTCGTTGAAGAATTGCGCGCCCAGCTTGTCCAGCTCCACCTTTTCAGAGGCGGAAAGTTCGTTGAATTGGACGCGGTTCCATTCCCAAAATCGGGGATTGTGCGGCATCAGTTCCGGCAAGTTGGGCGCAAAGTTCATGATCAAGCCGCCTTGTCTTGGGTTTTGGCGTGGTCAGTTTTGGGCACGCGCTGGGTAACGGCGAGGCCGGCCAGCTTGATGGCTTCATCGACGGCGACCAAATGAGCATCAACGGCCAAGGCGTCATAGCGGTCGGAATAGATGGAGGTCGGCGACAGCATGTAGAAACCCGGCTGATAGGGCTTCTGATCATCCTGCAGGCGCAGCTTGACCTCGGTCGGGTAGCGTTTGAGGGAGCCGGTTTCAGCGTCAAACAGGTGGGCATAAACGACCTGATTGCGGATTTTCCACGGCTGGCCGTTGTCTCTTGTGCCGGTGCGTTCTTGCACGTCGGCGCGCTCAACTTCAATGACGATCATGGTTTTCTCCTGAAGGAATGGGCGGTAAACGTGCCCGGTGCGATTGACGTATATGGCGGGGCGGGATGTCATCATGCAGAATGCGTAGCGACGCCACATTGCACAAACCTTTAAGCGGTACATGCGCCCCTCCCCTGCTAAAATTGGTTAACAAGAATCCGTATACAGCCGTATACGAATTCATGCTAAGTATACGGCTGTATACCGTCAAGGGAAAATGACATGAGACAGAGCATCGAGTACTTGCAGGACGCAATTGAAAAGCTTGGGGTTGAAAATGACGTACAGGCAGCTGCCGCGCTAAGAATCAGCAAGCAAGCATTGAGCCACTACAGGACCGGCACACGAATCATGGACGACTTCGCCTGCATCATGGTCGCCAAAGTGCTGGGTATAGACGGTATGGAAATCATTGCCGCGACACAAATGGAACGCGAAAAAGATCAAGAACGGCGGGAGATTTGGGCGGATTTTCGGAAAAAGTTCGGCGTCAAGATGGGGATCGCCGGGCTGGCAGTAACGATGACGATTGGGAGCCTCACCCCTACTAAAGCGTCTGCTGAAAATTTGGCGAATTCACAACATGTAGAGGCCAAGTTCGCAATGCCCTCTATATTATGTAAAATTGATAATCCGACAGATTGCAAATTATGTATCTTCCAACGGCAAGGAATGCATATGAACAACGATGGTGCATCAGCTTGAGCTGCACGTTAGAGGACGTGATCTGATTTTCCGTTGTATGCGCTGTAAGCGCGACTGCAACGCGCTCATGCAAGACTACGACCTCCTAACAATGCGCTTGCGCGAAAAAGGTTGTGATTTCTAGCAGCAAGTCAGTCACCTTGCCCCAAAGTCTTTGTGGTGACATACTTTGGCTTCAATTCAATTGACATTAAAGGTGCATCTTGGGTCTGGCAATCATCATGGTTTTACTGGCCTCCATGGCTGCCGCGCTGTTAAAACCAGACCGGAACCGTAGAAGACCACGAAAACGACCTATTTCCTATGAGCAGGTTCACAGCACTGCTAATACCAACCCTCCTTCCAAGTTAGATATCGAATTGGCAAAGACCTATTCCCGTCAGCCGCAACGTCTGGATGTCGGGAAAGCCAGATTCGAGTTGAAACGTCCAACCATTCTGACCGCTCGCGAAATAGAGTGTTATCACCGTTTGGTAGCAAGTTTGTCGCCCCATTTCTTGGTCTTCCCTCAAGTAGCGTTCAGTCAGATTCTGGAGGCACGCGGAGGTTCGCATAAGCAGAACCAATGGCTGTTTCGCACAATGAGCCAGAAAGTAGCAGACTTCCTGATCTGCAAGGCGGACCTGACAATGGTCGCGATTATCGAGCTGGACGATAGCAGCCATTACGGAAAAGAAGAAAAGGACCGTCAGCGCGATGCGGTGATTCGGCAAATTGGTTTGCTGCCACTACGTTTACCTCGCACGCCGCCACAGGAGGCACTTGACCGCTATGCCAAAGTCCTGAGTAGAATGTTTCCGCCAACGACTGACCCGGCCACAAAGCCTAAACAAGCACTGTACGTTTAGCCATTCAGCGCGTCTAAGCCAAGATTGGCACGCGCTACTTCCAGAACGCCCCTGCCTGACGCAGCCTCCGCAAAGCCTTCTGTACCTCGGAGGCCGCCGGCGGATCCTGTTGCATCAGCACGTTGCACAGCTGATTTGCTTCTCCGCGCACGGCTGGCGCATCCTGGGCGAATTGCTCAAGCAGGCTCTGCGCCGCCGCCCTGTCGTTGATGGTTCCCAGCAGTTGCTGCACCTCCTGCAAGGGTTTCAAGTATTGCTTGACCGACTTGCGCCGGTACAAGGCAGAGAAGAATTCGACCGAATAGCGCAGTTTCTTCGTCCGTTTGCGCAAATCGTGACGTTGCTCCACATCCAGCATGTGCCAGCGGCGGGCCAGACGGCGCACCGTTTTCCAACTGCGCCGCAGAGATTTCCTAGCAAAACCAGATTGTTTCTCTTGCTCATCCGTCCCCGGAGGCTGATTCAACAAACCAAGCAGCGCGCCGCACCAGGCCATATGATCGGACGAGGACAAGTTGGCGCGCACGGCGGAACGGGCCTGCTCTCGACGCTGCCGCAATGCCCGGCGCAGGGCGCTCAGTCTCAGGCAGCGGGCGCTGGCCTGCTCCGCCTCAGGCAGTATCTGCAGCAGCAATACGTCCAAGTCTCGAAGCCGCCCCAGCGCGGCGGCCAGCCGTTGCGCCTGGGCCATCACCGACTCCCAGTCGGCACCGCTCGTCAGCGGCGCGAAGGCCTTGCCGGCCGCGCGCAGCCGGCGCAAGGCGACTCTTGCCTGATGCACGTATTCCGGATCGTCGCAGGACAGGATGCCTGGCACATTGGACGACAGGTGGCGCAGATTCTCCAGCATGACGCTGCGCAGCGCCTGCCTGGGCGTCATGCTGGCGCGCAGCGCGGGTTGGCGGGCTGTCGATGGCGTGGGCATCTGGGCCTCCTTTTCATGTGTGACGGCCGCAGGAGATATTCCAAGACTAGAGAATGCCTTATGCCATGAGCCTGGCGGCGCAAACCGGCAGGCTCATGGGGGCAGCCATCATCGCGCAGCGGCCGCGCTAGTCGTCAGCGGACCCCAACAGCTTGCGCGCCAGTTCCAAGCGGCTTAGCCCCGGAAGATGCTTTTGCAGCAGCACGTCCAGTTCCTGCTCAAACAATTGCCACTGGGACAGCTCGGCCAGCGCAGAATCATCATTGTGCGAGCGGATCATGCCGGCGGCTACCGTGCCGTTGTTCAAGCGGTCGATCACGATCAGGCTGCCGCTGCCGCGGCATTCGCGGTAGGGATCGAATACGACGGAACTGTTCAGCGCGATGCGGCACAGGCCAATCTCGTTCAAGGCCAGCGTATCGGCCGGATTGTTCTGCAGAGTATTGACGTCGGTGCGATGCAGGACGGACTCGATGCGGCCCGTGACGTATTTCCCCGCCAGCTTGAAACCGTACTCCTTGCCCGGCCGCAGCGGCGCTTCGCTCATTGCCACCAGATGAGCGTCGAAACTGCGCGATACATGGGGCCTTTGCTCGTCGGCCCGTACCATCATGTCGCCGCGCGAGACGTCGATTTCATCCTCCAGCGTCAACGTCACCGCCTGGCCGGCCGAGGCACGCGCCAACTTGCCATCATAGGTGACGATATCCTTGACCCGGCTTTGCTTGCCGGACGGCAGCGCCACGATCAGGTCGCCAGGATGGATGGCGCCACTGGCAATGGTGCCGCAGAAACCGCGAAAATCCAGATTGGGCCGGTTGACATACTGCACCGGCAGGCGAAACGCATCCAGACCGGCGTCATGGTTGATCTGGATGTTTTCCAATAGATGCATCAGCGTGGCGCCTTGGTACCACGGCGCGGCCTCGGTGCGGCTGACCACGTTGTCGCCGCGCAAAGCGGAGATCGGCACGAAATGGATGTCGGGAATATCCAGATGCTCGGCAAAGGCCAGGTATTCGTCGCGGATGCGGTTGAATACTTCCTCGTTGTAGTCCACCAGGTCCATCTTGTTGACGGCGACGATGACATGGCGGATGCCCAGCAGGCTGACGATATAGCTATGGCGGCGGGTTTGCGTCTGCACGCCGCGCCGCGCGTCGATCAGGATGATGGCCAGATTGCTGGTAGACGCGCCGGTGGCCATATTGCGGGTGTACTGCTCGTGCCCGGGGCAATCGGCAATGATGAACTTGCGCTTGTCGGTGCTGAAATAGCGATAGGCGACATCGATGGTGATGCCCTGCTCCCGCTCCGCCTGCAAGCCGTCTACCAGCAGCGCCAGATCGATTTCCTGATCGGTGGTGTTGTACTTTTTCGAGTCGCGCTCGATCGCCGCCAGCTGGTCTTCGAAAATCAGCTTGGAGTCGTGCAGCAGGCGGCCGATCAGCGTGGACTTGCCGTCATCCACGCTGCCGCAGGTGATGAAGCGCAGCAAGTCCTTGTTCTCATGCTGCTTCAGGTATTCCAGGATATCCCCGGCGATCAATTCGGATTGGTGAGACATCAGAAATACCCTTCCATTTTCTTCTTTTCCATCGAGCCCGCGCTGTCGTGGTCGATCAACCTGCCCTGCCGCTCCGAGGTCTTGGTCAGCAGCATTTCCTGAATGATTTCCGGCAGCGTGGCGGCGTCAGACTCCACGGCGCCGGTCAGCGGATAACAGCCCAGCGTGCGGAAGCGCACTTTGCGCGTTTCGATGCGGGCTTTCTCCTCCGGCGTCAGGTACTGCAGGATGCGCTCATCGTCGATCATGATCAGCATGCCGTCGCGCTCCACCACCGGGCGTTCGGCGGCAAAATACAGCGGCACGATCTCGATGTTTTCCAGATAAATGTATTGCCAGATGTCCAGCTCGGTCCAGTTGGACAACGGGAACACGCGTATGCTCTCGCCCTTGTCTATTTTGCCGTTGTAGAGGTTCCACAGCTCCGGCCGCTGGTTTTTCGGATCCCAACGGTGGTTCTTGTCGCGGAAGGAATAGACGCGCTCCTTGGCGCGGCTCTTTTCCTCGTCGCGGCGCGCGCCGCCGAATGCGGCATCAAACTTGTATTTGTTCAATGCCTGCTTCAGTCCCTCGGTCTTCATCACATCGGTATGCTTGGCGCTGCCGGCGGTGAACGGGTTGATGCCGGCGTCGACGCCATCCTGATTGATATGGACCATCAAGTCCCAGCCGTTCTCCTTGGCTTGCTTGTCGCGCAAGGCGATCATGTCGCGGAACTTCCAGGTGGTATCGACATGCATCAGCGGAAACGGCGGCGTGCCGGGATAGAACGCCTTCTTCGCCAGGTGCAGCATCACCGCGGAGTCTTTGCCGATGGAGTACAGCATCACCGGGTTTTCGAACTCCGCCGCCACCTCGCGGATGATGTGGATGGACTCCGCCTCCAATTGTTGCAGGTGAGTCAGTCTTGCTTGATCGATATCCATGCTTGCAGCCCGTTCTATGGTTGCAGCCAATCTACCGGAAAGGTTCCAGTACGTTCAAAATCGATTGGATATATCCATATGCGCTTAGTAAATCTTAAAAAAATGAAAAGAGCTATAAGAAAAATTACGTGCAACAAGAAGCAACATCTTGTTCACGCTTTGCAACAAGCAAAAGTTTAAAGTTGCCCAACAAAGCGCCGATAATGGGTAGTAAAGCGGTATGCCACCAGTAGTGAAAGACCTATAAAAACCGCCCGTGATGACAATTTGGCCGCCCTGGCCACGCAATTCGCAATACTTCCGCCGGCTGGCAGCGCCGGCGAGAAACGGGAGAAGTCTTCATGTCATCCTCATCCATCAGCGCAAGCGCCGGTCCGCTGGACGTCCAAAGCATTGTCAGCCAGCTGGTTCAAGCCGACTCTCAGCCTTTGACCCAAAGCCAGCAAAGGCAATCGACCTATCAGTCTGAGATCAGCACGCTGGGGCAGGTGAGTTCTGCGCTGTCCAGTCTGCAGTCGGCTGCGTCCACCCTGTCTTCCGGCACTTTCCTGCAGCAGTTCTCCGCGACGTCTTCCGATGCCACGGTCGCGGGAGTATCGACCACCTCAGGCGGCACTGCCGGGACCTATGTGCTGAATGTGACGCAAATGGCGCAAGCGCGGCAGCTGGTTTTTGACAAGAACCCGGATGGCAGCGCCATCACCGACCAAAACGCCGCGATCGCGGGCGCGCCGTCTTCGCTGACCTTCAATGTCGGCGGCACCAGCAGCACGGTGAGTCTGAGCAGCGGCGGCAGCGCGGTCTCGCTGTCGTCCATCGCCAGCAGCATCAACGGCGCCGGCATCGGCGTGTCCGCCTCCATCGTGCAGTACAACAATAATTATTCGTTGGTGCTGAACTCCACGCAGGCCGGCACCAGCAACGCTTTCTCCATCACGGCTGGCGGAAGCGACAGCAACAGCACATCCGGCAACACCCTGGCCGGCCTGCAGCAAAGCGCCACCGCGGCCGGCGAGTCTACCAACGCCGCCAATGCCCTGATGACAGTCAATGGCGTCAATGTTTCCTCCGGCAGCAACACCGTGAGCAATGTGATCAACGGCGTCAATCTCACACTGGAAAAAGTGGGGCAAACCACGATCAACATGAGCCAGAACACGACGAACATCGCATCGACATTGCAGACCTTTGTCGGCGCATACAATCAAGTCGTGAGCGCGATCAACTCCGCAACCAGCAGCTCCAAGACCGCGGGTACCACGCCGCAGAATACCGACATCAGCAGCGATCTGACCAATTTGCAACAACAATTGACGGATATTCTGGGCACGCCAGTGCAAGGCGTGGATCCAATCAGCTCTTATGCCTATCTGGCGCAAGTGGGCATCACCCAGAATGTCGACGGCACGCTGGCCTTGAACTCCACAACGTTCAATGCCGCCCTGACCGCCAACCCCTCTGCCGTAAGCAACCTATTCGGCAATGCGCAAAACACCGGGGTCGGCAATATATTCAACAACACAATCAACAATTTGCTGGGACCGACTGGCACAATCACCATCAGTCAAAACAATCTGAACAGCCAGGTGACGACTGAGCAGCAATTGCAACAGCGCTTGCAGGACCAACTTGACTCCGAACAAAGCAGCTTGTTGACCGAGTATTCCAACCTCAACAGCGAGTTGGCATCGATGGAGCAGTCTTCCACCAGCATGGCCAATCTGATTGCCTGATTGCGCAACCTAAACATTCGCCCCACAGGCGAAACCAAAAAAGGCGCCGCGAGGCGCCTTTTCTTTATCCAACTGAACATTATCGCTCAAGCGCTCGCGCGCGACAGCGCGTCCAGCCAGCGTGTCGGCAGCAGGCGTTTCAGATACCAGAACAATTTAGTGGGAAACGTCACCCGGTAGCGCGCACGCGGCCGCTTGCTGGTCACAGCCAGCCAAACCGCCTCGGCCACGGCGCTGGCCGGCAAGGTGAACGGCGCGGCATGGCCTGCTTTCTTCAAGCGCTCCAGTTGCTTGCGGTAGTTGTCGCGGTGCACGCTGCCATCGATATCGACATGCTTGAGGAATTTTTCCAAGGCATTGGGCCGGAAGCGGCTCTCGATCGGCCCCGGCTCCACCAGCGCAACATGTATATTCGTGCCATGCAGCTCTTGCCGCAGGGTGTCGCACAGCCCTTCCATCGCATACTTGCTGGCATTGTAAGCGCCGCGCCAGCGCATGGCGGCAAAGCCCAGTATCGAGCTGTTGAACACGATGCGGCCATGGCCTTGCGCGCGCATCGCCTTTAGCACCGCGTTAGTCAGCTCCCATGGCCCGAACAGATTGGTTTCAAACTGCTCTCGCATCGCCAGCCGCGTAATGTCTTCCGCCGCGCCGGGCTGGCCGAAACCGGCGTTATTGAACAAGGCGTCTAACCGTCCCCCGCTTCTGGCCAGCACCTCGTCCAAAGCAGTCTGGATCGATGCCGAGTCGTCCACGTCCAACTGCAAGCAGTCGAACCCCTCCGCCCGCAGCCTTTCCGCATCCTCTGGTTTGCGGCAGCTGGCAAACACGCGCCAGCCCTTGTCGCGAAACCATTTGGCCGTGTGATAGCCAATGCCGCTGGAGCAGCCGGTAATCAGAATGGAACGCGCCTGGGCCGTCATGACAAACCTCTTTCGGTGGATAAGCCCCCAACCCTACACGAATCGCCGCCGCGCCGGAATCCGCCGTATTGCCCGCAAGCGGCGACGACACTGTCGTTTTGAGGTGGAATTGGACTAGAATGTCGGCCTGACACGTACGAGGAAGACCGCCATGGCAAAAGCCGCCAAAGCCCCGGCTAGTTTCGAGAGCGCGCTGGCCCAGCTGGAGGACATCATCCAGGCGATGGATAGCGGCGACATGCCGCTGGAGACCGCCCTCGCCTCCTACAAGCAAGGCACCGAATTGATCAAGTTCTGCCAGGGCAAACTGGCCGACGCGGAACAGCAGTTGAAAATACTGGAAAACAACGAACTGAAGACGCTGGACCTGCCCAATGGCCAATGAAACCTTCATCGGCTGGATGACCTTCATCCAGCAATACATGGAAAGCGCGCTGGAACGCTTGCTCCCTTCGGCCGACTGCGCGCCGCATAAATTGCATGAAGCCATGCGCTACGCCACGCTGGAAGGCGGCAAGCGCGTGCGGCCGCTGCTGGTCTTCGCCGCCGGCGAACTGGTGGGCGCGGAGCAGGACAACCTGGCGCGCATCGGCGCGGCGCTGGAAATGATCCACGCCTATTCGCTGGTGCATGACGACATGCCGTGCATGGACGACGATGTGCTGCGCCGCGGCAAGCCGACCTGCCACATAGCCTACGACGAGGCCACCGCGCTGCTGGTGGGCGACGCGCTGCAAACCCGCGCCTTCGAGCTGATTGCCCAAGCCATGCCAGGCATCGCTGCGGCCAGCCAGATGGAAATGGTGCGCGCGCTGGCGCACGCGTCCGGCCATGCCGGCATGGCCGGCGGCCAGGCAATCGATCTGGCCAGCGTCGGCCAGCCGCTGACGCTGCCGGAGCTGGAATTCATGCACATGCTGAAAACCGGCGCGCTGATCCGCGCGGCGGTGATGATGGGCGCCATGGCCGGCCGCGAGTTGAACGCGCAGGAAAAAGAAGCGCTGGACGCCTTCGCCAAGCGCATCGGCCTGGCCTTCCAAGTGGTGGACGATATCCTGGACTGCGAGGCCGATACCGCCACCTTGGGCAAGACCGCCGGCAAGGATGCCGCCCACGACAAACCCACTTACGTCAGCCTGCTGGGCCTAGCCGAGGCCAAGCGGATGGCGAAGGATTTGCATGACCAGGCGTTCGCCGCGCTGGAGGGCTTTGGCCCGCAGGCCGATCGCCTGAAACAACTGGCCGACTACATCGTCGCCCGCTCGTTTTGAACCGCTCGTAGAGAAACCATCAGGGCGGACCACCGCCCGGCGAGCCCATCCGCAGAATCACAACAATGTATCCTCTGCTTGAAAACATAAACAGCCCTGCCGACCTGCGGCTGTTGCCGCGCACGCAGTTGCCGCAGCTGGCGCGCGAACTGCGCGAATTTCTGGTGGAGTCGGTCAGCAAGACCGGCGGCCACTTCGCGTCCAATCTGGGCAGCATCGAGCTGACCATCGCGCTGCATTACGTGTTCGATACCCCGCATGACCGCCTGGTGTGGGACGTCGGCCACCAGACCTATCCGCACAAGATCCTGACCGGCCGCCGCGAGCGCATGGACACCATGCGCCAGTTCGGCGGGCTGGCCGGATTCCCCAAGCGCGAGGAGTCCGAGTACGACACCTTCGGCGTCGGCCACTCGTCCACTTCCATCGGCGCGGCCCTGGGCATGGCGGTGGCGGCCAAAACCCTGGGCATCGAACGCAAGAGCGTGGCCATCATCGGCGACGGGGCCATGACGGCCGGCCAGGCCTTCGAGGCGCTGAACAACGCCGGCGCGATGGATACCGACTTGCTGGTGATCCTCAACGACAACGATATGTCCATCTCGCCCAATGTCGGCGCGTTGAACAACTATCTGGCCAAACTGATGTCCGGCCGCTTCTACGCGGCCATGCGCCAAGGCTCCAGCAAGGTGCTGGGCATCGCCCCGCCCTTGAAGGAAATCGCCAGCAAGATGGAGGAGCACGTCAAAGGCTTCTTCACCCCGGGCACATTGTTCGAGGAATTCGGCTTCAACTACATCGGCCCCATAGACGGCCACGATCTGGATGCCCTGGTCGATACGCTGAAGAACATCCGCAGCCTGAAAGGGCCGCAGTTTCTGCACATCGTCACCAAGAAGGGCCAGGGCTACAAGCTGGCGGAGAACGATCCGGTCAAATATCACGGCGTGACCAAGTTCGACCCGGCAAATGGCCTAGCCGGCGGCAAAGGCGGCTCCGGAAAACCGCAATACACCCAGGTGTTCGGCGACTGGCTGTGCGACATGGCCAAGCACGATCCGCGCTTGGTGGGCATCACGCCGGCCATGCGCGAAGGCTCCGGCATGGTGCGCTTCGAAAAAGAGCATCCGGACCGCTACTACGACGTGGCCATCGCCGAACAGCACGCGGTGACTTTCGCCGGCGGCATGGCCTGCGACGGCCTGAAGCCGGTGGTGGCGATCTACTCCACCTTCCTGCAACGCGGCTACGACCAGCTGATCCACGACGTGGCCTTGCAGAACCTGCCGGTGATGTTCGCGCTGGACCGCGCCGGCCTGGTGGGAGCGGACGGCCCGACCCATGCCGGCGCCTTCGACCTCAGCTACCTGCGTTGCATCCCCAATATGCTGGTGGCCGCGCCGTCGGATGAGAACGAATGCCGCCAGCTGCTGTACACCGCCTTCCAGCACAATGGCCCCAGCGCCGTGCGCTATCCGCGCGGCACCGGCCCCGGTGCGGAGATTCAGCAACAGATGACCGCCCTGCCCATCGGCAAAGGCGTGCTGCGCCGCCAGGGCCAGAAGATCGCCATCCTGGCCTTCGGCAGCATGGTGCATCCGGCGCTGGCCGCCGCCGAACAGCTGGACGCATCGGTTGCCGACATGCGCTTCGTCAAGCCGCTGGATGCCGAGCTGGTGCGCCAGCTGGCCGAGAGCCATGAGCTGATCGTCACCGTGGAGGAAAACGTGGTGATGGGCGGCGCCGGCTCGGCCTGTATCGAGGCGCTGCAAGCGCTGCGGCTGACCGTGCCGGTGCTGCAGCTGGGCCTGCCGGACGACTACGTGGAGCACGGCGACCCGGCGCTGCTGTTGAAGAACTGCGGCCTGGACGCGGCCGGCATCGAAGCCAGCATTCGCCAACGGCTGGCCGACTGAGCATGCAGGCTTCGCTGCCGCTTCCCACGCTGGAAACGCGGCTGCAGCTGCATGCCAGCACCGCGTTGTCGCTGATCAGCGCGGTGCTGCTGACCTGGCTGTGGCATGGGGCGAATCTGCATGCACTGCTGCCGCGCCAGGGCGAACAGTGGCTGGCCTGGACCCTGTTCTTTCTGCCTATCTATCGCACCATACGCCATATCCTGCGCCGGCCGCGCCAGCGCCAGCTGGGCGACCTGATCGGCCTGTATATCGGCCTGGTGCTGCAGTTCGCTGTAGTCTACTACTTGTTCGCGCTCTTGCTGGTCAACGGCCATGCCTTTCACGGCATGACCGCGCTGTATGATGGACATGGCGGTTTTCTGTCGGACTTTTACAGCCATGCGGCGCTGCTGTTCCTGGATTGCTTCCACCTGTCCATCGCCACCGCCGCTACCGTGGGTTATGGCGACATGTATCCCATCTACTGGCCGATCCGGCTGCTGGCGGATTTGCAGATCATTTTTACCAGCGCGCTGGTCATCATTGGCTTCGGCCGGCACTTTTCCGGCCATGACGCGAAGAGCCAGTCGAGCTGAGCCGATCGCGCAATAAAAAAAGCCGGACGTCTGTCCGGCTTTTTTTATTCAAGCGCGTCACAATCAACGCTTGGGAATGGCTTTCAGCACCGCCTGCAGCAACTGCCAGGCTTTGCCGACCGATTCCACTTCCACGCGCTCGCCAGGGGCGTGCGCGCCGCGGATGTTCGGACCGAAGGACACCATGTCCAGGTTCGGGTACTTGGAACCCAGGATGCCGCATTCCAGGCCGGCGTGGATCACCTGCACTTCGGCTTCGCCGCCGAATTCCTGACGGTACACATCCTTGAACAGGGCCAGCAGCTTGGATTGCGGATTCGGCGCCCAGCCCGGATAGCCGCCTTCCATCTCCACCTTGAACGCGGCCAGCTTGAACAGGCTCTCCACTTCGCGCGCCAGCATCCAGGTGCCAGAATCCAACAGCGAACGCACCATCAGGTTGGCGAAGACCTTGCCGTCGGCCACGGTGACCACGCCCAGGTTGTTGGACGTTTCCACCACGCCTTCCACGCGCTGGCTCATGCGCTTCACGCCGTGCGGCGCGGCATGCAGCGCGGACAGGATGGCGGTTTGGTCGGCGCGGGCCAGCACATCGGCTGCGGCGGCGGCTTCAGACAGCACCACCACGCCCTCGTCCACGCCGGCCAGTTCGAAGCGCATCAGCGCCTGGAAGGCATCCAGCTTGGCCGCCACCTTGGCCGCGTCGGCGGCCGGATAGGCCACCACGGCAAAGGCTTCGCGCGACAGCGCGTTGCGGGCGGTGCCGCCCTTCAGCGAGGCCAGGCGCAGGTCGGTTTCCGCTTCCAGCTCGCGGATCAGGCGGATCAGCAGCTTGTTGGCGTTGCCGCGGCCCAGGTGGATGTCGGCGCCGGAGTGGCCGCCTTTCAAGCCCTTGATGGTCAGGCTGGCAGTCTGGAAACCGGCCGGAACCGCTTCCGCCGCATATTCGCGGGTGACGTTCACGTCCACGCCGCCGGCGCAGCCCATGTAGAACTCGCCCCACTCTTCGGTATCGATATTGATCAGGTACTGGCCTTGCAGCAGGCCGGTTTCCAGGCCCAGCGCGCCGCCCATGCCGGCCTCTTCGTCCAGCGTCAGCAGCACTTCCACCGGGCCGTGGGCGACGTCGTCGCCGGACAGCACCGCCATGCCCAGCGCCACGCCGATGCCGTTGTCGGCGCCCAGCGTGGTGTTCTCGGCGACCAGCCAGCCATCCTTCAGCACCGGGCGGATCGGGTCTTTGAAGAAGTCGTGCTCGGTGCCGCTATTGGCCTGGCACACCATGTCCAGATGGCCTTGCAGCACCACGCCGGCGCGGTCTTCATAGCCGGGGGTGGCCGGCTTGCGGATGATCAGATTGCCCACCTGGTCCACAATGGTTTCCAGGCCGCGCAGCTCCGCCCAGCCTTTCATGTAGTCGCGCACCTGCTCTTCGTGCTTTGACGGGCGCGGAATGTCGCACAGGGTTTGGAAGTGTTCCCAGACGGCTTTGGGTTCGAGTTGGGCGATATCGGTCACAGCGTATTCCTTGATTCGGTGTCGCGACGCGGCCGATTTCAAGCACTGCCACGCCGCCGTATACTACATTCGCCATTGCGGCGAAGGCCGGAAAAATAGTGTTTCACTTTAACACGATGCCGCGGCAACGTCATGCCCATTGCCATGATCGTCGCCGCGGCTGGCGTGCGGTTTTACAGGCTGAAACGCAAGGATTTGACCAAGGCGCCTGGCAGCAGCTTGCTCTGCGTGGCGCGTCCGCCGTAGCTGCCGGCATCCACCAGCAGTTCGCGCTCGGCCGTCAGCGCCTCCAGTTGCTCGCCCAGCAGGCTGAACAGGCTGTCGTCGAAGCGCATCACACCCAGGGGCGCGACGATCTTGCCGTCTTCCACCCAGAAGCAGGCAAAGCGGGTCATGCCGGTGATGCGGCAGGCTGAGCGGTCGGAAAAGTTCAGATACCACAGATTGGACAGGTAGACGCCGGTGCCCAGCGCCTGCAGCGCCTGATCGCGCGGCAGATCGCCGGCTTGCAGCTGCATGGCCTCGGCAAACTCCATGCTGCCCGTATTGGGCTGCAGGCCATACTCGCGCGCGCTGCGCGGGTCGATCAGGCTGTTGCGGTGCTCGCCGCCGGCGATCAATTCCACGCGCTCCGGCCGGATGAATCCTTCGCGCTGGAACAAGGGCGACAAACCCTCGCCGCCCGCCTCCGCCAGATGCACCAGCGGCGACAGCTTGACCTCGCCCTCCGCCAGTTTCAGCAACGGACTGCGCTTGCTGCGGACTTCCTTTTCCGACACCCCGCCCCAGTTCAGCATGTTCAGCAGCGCGCCCAGCGCGCTGGGCGTGAAGTAAGCGCGATACTCGCCCGGCTCCAGCGTCTTCACCGGCAGCTTCAGCCACTCCAGCTGTCCGGCCGCCTCGTCAATGGCGCGGCCCAGCGCCGCGGCGTCCCACGCCGTGCCGGCCTGGCTGCGCTTGACCGCCTTGTCGCCATGCGAATACAGGCTCCAGTCGAAGTTCCAGCTCTCGCCTTGCTGCCAGTTGAACTGGCCCAGATGGTTGGCAAAGCCGAAACTCATCTGGCCGCTGGCCAGGATGCCCACCAGATCGTGGCCTTCTGCGGCGGCCAGAATATCGGCGACCATGCTTTCCGCTGGCGGCAACGTGTGCTGGCCTATGCGCTCGCTGCTTTGCGGCTGTTCGTTCAGCAGCAGGAAAGGGTCCTCCTGCACTTGCTCCAAGGCCGCGCGCAATTCCGGCAATGCGGCTTCTAGCAGCGCCAGATCGTCCGCGCCGCCGCTTAAGGACAATTGTTGCGTGGCCTGGCGCTGGCCGCGGATCAGCCGCATGTCCAGATACGCCTGCTCCACCGCTCCGGCTTGCCTGACCTTGCCGTGATTGAAACGGACGAAATCGGTCTGTTCCGCCTCCAGCCACAAGGTATAGCCTTCCCCCTCACGCAGCAGGCTGCTCAGCGCCGCCGCCAATGCTTGCAAATGCGCGCGCATCATGCCGCTCCTCCAAATACGTCCACGTCGCCGAATACGCAGGCCGGCGAGGCATGGCCCACTCGCACCACCTGGTTAGGCTCCCCCTTGCCGCAATACGGCGTGCCCATCACATTGAAGGTGGAGGCATCGCCCACCGCCTTCAGCGAGCGCCAGAAATTGGCGGAAATGCCGCGATAGTTGGGATTGCGCACCACGGCTTTCAGCTCGCCGTTCTCGATCAATTGTCCCCACTCGCAGCCGAACTGGAACTTGTTGCGCGAGTCGTCGATGGACCAGCTGACATTGGTCTGCATCAGCACGCCGCGCTCGATGCCGGCCACCAGTTGCGCAAGGCTTTGGTCGCCCGGCTCCACGTTCAGATTGGCCATGCGGTCTATCGGCGCCCGGTTCCAGTTGCAGGCGCGGCTATTGGCCACGCCATCCAGCGCAAAGCCGTTGAGACGGGCGCGCGCGGCGGAAATGTCGCCGCCCAGCGGTCGCTCCAGAATGCCGTTGCGGATCAGCCAGACCTTCTCGGCTGCCTTGCCGTCATCGTCCCAGCCATAGCTGGCCAGTTCGTTTCTCAGCAAGGGATCAAACGTGACGTTCAGCAATTCGGAGCCATAACGGTAATGGCCGAACATGTCCGGCGTGACAAAACTGGTGCCGGCATAGTTGCGCTCATCGCCCAGGATGCGGTCCAGCTCCAGCGGATGGCCGATGCTCTCGTGGATTTGCAGCATCATCTGTTCCGGCATCAGCAGCAGATCCATCTTGCCGCTGGGGCAGTTCGGCGCGTACAGCAGTTGCAGCGCCTCGTCTGCCACGCGGCGGCCAGCGCCGCGCAGGCCCGCCTGCGCGATCAGGTCCAAGCCGCCTTGACGGCCCAGGCCGCCGTACTGGCCGCCCAGGCTGCGGGTTTGCACCCGGCCCTCGGCAAACGCGGTCACCACCAGGGACGGCGTCAACGCGCGCAGGCGCTGCTCGGCTTCGCCGCCGTCGGAAGTCAGGTACAACTGATGGATGTCCTGCCGGAACAGGCTGGCCGACCAGTCCACCACGCGGCTGTCGTTGCCCTTTGCGGCGGCCGATTCGCTCAGCAGCAGGTCCAGCAACGAAGCGCGGGGCCACACGGACGCGGCGTCGCTGCCTGCGCCCTGATAACGGCCTTGCGGTTTGGGCAGTTGAATCTGCCGGTAGTCGAACACCCCATGGCCGGCGGTGGCGCGCGCCCAGCCGCGGGCGCGCTCAAAGGCGGCGCGCAGGCCCGCCTCGCTCAAATCGGCGGTGGCGGCGTAGCCATAGCCGCCGCCATCGCACACGGCGATCATCGCGCCGCGATCATGGCGGCGGGTCAGAGGCTGCTGCCTCCCCTGGCGCACGGACAAGCGCTCATTGTCTTCCTCCACATAGCGCAAGGAACAGAAATCCGCTTGGGGCTGCAGCGCCTGGAAGCGCCGACGGATGGTTTCAAGCATGGATAGCTCCAGACAAGGAAATGCCAAAGGCATTCATACTAATCAGTCACACCTTGCCCTGTCCATCGAATGTTGCAGGCTTTACAAACCCATTTCGCTCAGCCCGGGATGGCCGTCCGGGCGGCGGCCCAGCGGCCAGAAGAACTTGCGCTCGTCCTCGCCGATAGCCAAGTCGTTGATGCTGGCGTGGCGATGCGTCATCAAACCATCCGCCGCGAACGCCCAATTCTCGTTGCCATAGCTGCGGTACCACTGCCCGGCATCGTCATGCCATTCATAGGCAAAGCGGACGGCGATGCGATGGCCATCATGGGCCCATAACTCCTTGATCAAGCGATAGTCCAATTCCCGCCGCCATTTGCGCTCCAGCAGCGCCTGCGCTTGCGCGCGGCCCTGCGGAAAATCGACGCGGTTGCGCCAGCGGGTATCGGGACTGTAGGCCAGCACGATGCGCGCTGGGTCGCGGCTGTTCCAGGCATCCTCGGCCAGACGGATTTTTTCGATGGCGGTTTCACGGCTGAAGGGCGGCAATGGTGGGCGGTTTTCCAAAATATTTCTCCCCTTGGCTGCGTTTTGACATGGTAGACAGGTCTGTCTACCTGGCATGAGCCTATACCAAAGTAGACAAATCTGTCTACAATCATTGCCATGCATATTCCAGCCGCCAGCCACATCGCCGAATTGCCGCCGCGCGAGCGCATTCTTGCCACCGCCCACCGCCTGTTTTACCTGGAAGGCATCCGCGCAAGCGGCATAGACCGCATCATCGCGGAGTCCGGCGTCAGCAAAGTCACCTTCTACCGCCACTTTCCCAGCAAGAACGAGTTGATCCTGGCTTATCTGCAGCAGCGTCACCAGCTATGGATGCAGTGGTTTCAGGATGCCCTGCATCGCCATGCCGAAGCCGGCCCGGCGGCGCTGGCGGAGGCCTTAGCCGAATGGTTCGCCAGCGCGGATTTCCGTGGTTGCGCCTTCATCAACGGATTGAGCGAAATCCCCGCCGATCCCGCCGTGGCCGATGCGACCCGGCGCCATAAAACGGAGATGCGACAGGCGATAGCCTCGCTGCTGCCGGAGGGCGCCCAGCAGGCGCGGCAAGCCGGCATGCTGGCGCTTGCGTCAGATGGCGCGATTGTCCGCGCGCAGATCGAGGGCTCGCCAGACGCGGCGATAGCGGCGCTCCGCCAGATGATCCCATTGCTGACGGCAAGATGACGGCAGCCGGGCAGACATGCTAGCTTCGAGCGACACAGAATCTGGAGGGTCATCATGGAACATGCCCTGTATCGCCTGTTGGATGAGCAGCGAATCCGCTACCAGCGTTTCGAACATCCGCCGGTCTATACCTGCGAAGAAGCGGCGCGGCTGATCCCTGAGCTGCCCGGCGCGGAATGCAAGAATCTCTTCCTTTGCGACGCCAAGGGGCGCAGTCACTTCCTGGTGGCCGTGCCCGCCGAAGCCGGCGTCGACATCAAGACGCTGGGCGATATGCTGGGCGTCAAAGGCCTGCGTTTTGCCTCGCCGGAGCGGCTGAAGAAATACCTGGGCTTGGAGCCGGGATCGGTCACTTTGCTGGCCGCCGTCAACGACGGCAATCAACACGTCGCTATCGTGGTGGACGAGGTGCTGTGGGCGGCGGACGCCATCCTGAGCCACCCGCTGGTCAATACCGCCACCTTGAGTGTGCCGGTGGCCGATCTAGCGCGCCTCTTGGCTCACTGCGGCCACGCGCCGCGCATCCTGGCCGTGCCGCGCAGAAGCTAGCGCGCGGCATCTGACGCCACCGGCTCGCTCTTATTTCGCCTTGACGCCTCCCTCCCCTGATCCATTGGGGTGGGCCATCCCTTGCCATCCCCGTTTCAAACCGCTTGCCTTCCATGCTCACCCCGCCATCGCCGATATCGCGACGCGGGGTGGCCTGGCGGCGCGCAAGAGTTCCTTGACAAGAAATCTTACGATATATATCTTAAGACTCATATCTTAAGATATAAAAGAGGATGCCATGAGAGCAAAACACCTTTTCCATCTGTGCGCGCATGCCTTTGGCCGTGGCCATGGCGGGCGCGGCCACCGCGGCGGCGATGGCGAAATGACGCGCAGCCGCAAGTTCGGCGCGGACGATCTGCAGCTCTTGCTGCTGGCGCTGATCAATGAGCAACCGGCTCACGGCTATGAGTTGATCAAAGAGCTGGCCAGCCGCTCCAACGGCTATTACAGCCCCAGCCCGGGCATGGTTTACCCGGCGCTGACCTATCTGGAAGAACTGGGCCAGGTTACGGTGGCCGCCAGCGGCAACCGCAAGTGCTACTCCATCGCCCAGCCGGGCCAGAATCGGCTGGCGGAGCAAAAAGAGCATGTGGAACTGATGCTGGCCAAGCTGCGCCATATCGGCCGCAAGATGGAGCTGGCGCGCCGCGCCTATGCCGGCGAGGAAATAGGCGAAGACGGCGCAGCCGGCTGGACCAAGGAAATGATAGAAGCGCGCCGCGCCCTGAAACATGCGCTGCTGCTGCGCGATCACGCCGACGCCGAAGAGCAGCGCCGCATCGCCGCCATTCTGCAACGCGCCACCGCCGAGATCATCGGCCAGGCCAAATCCTAAGGAGCGCCGCATGACTCAAGACCTGACGATACAAAAACTACGCCACGCCACCCGCTTCCGCCTGCTGCAAGTCAGCCGGGTAACGCGGCTGACGCCAGCCATGCTGCGGATCACGCTGAGCGGCGACGATCTGGAAGGCTTTGTCTCCGCCTCCTTCGACGACCATATCAAACTGTTCTTCCCCGCCCCGGGCGAAGCCAAACCGGCTGCGCCCAGCATGGGCGAGGGCGGCATGAGCTTCCCCGCGAATAGACCCAAGCCGGTCATGCGCGACTACACGCCGCGCCGTTACGATGCGGCCAAGGGCGAACTGGATATCGATTTTGTGGTGCACGCCGGCGGCGTCGCCGCGCAGTGGGCCGTGAACGCCAAGCCTGGCGACTATCTGGGCATAGGCGGCCCGCGCGGCTCCCGCGTGGTGCCGACCGGCTTTGACTGGCACTGGCTGATAGGCGACGAATCGGCGCTGCCGGCGATCGCCCGGAGGCTGGAAACATTGCCGGCCGGCGCCCGCGGGCAAGCGTGGATATTGGTGGACGACGAGGATGGCCGGCTGCCGCTTGCCGCGCCGGCCGGCGTCGAAATCGTCTGGCGCTACCGCAAGCGCGGGCAGGACCTGCTGCAAGCCATTGAGCAAACCGCCCTGCCCGCCGGCGAAGGCTATGTCTGGGCCGCGGGGGAAAGCGGCGAAATGCGCCCGCTGCACAAGCACCTGCTGGCGCAAGGGCTGGATAAGGAGCGGATGCGCGTGGCCGGCTACTGGAAGCGCGGCGACGCTGGAGCGCATGAGAGCATTTCCGACTGAAAACAGGCGGCCATCCACTGCTCAAGCCGCCACGGTGCGCAGCAATTGCGTCAACAGAGGCGGCAGATAGCGCCGCTGCACGGTGATCGCGTAAAACGTTTCCTCCACCTGGGGCACGGCGCCATATTGCTGCAGCAAACCTTTCTCCAGCTCATCGCGCACCACGATGGCGGGCAGCAGCGCCACGCCGCCCGCGTCGCGCGCCAGCAGACGCAGCATGGCCATGTCGTCCACTTCCGCCCGGATTTGCGGCTTCCAACCCATTTCCTCGCACAGCAGGTCGAAGCGCAGACGGATCTCGCTCTTGCGGCTGGGCACCAGCAAGGGCAGGCGCGTCAGATCGCGCTCGATCTGGAAATCCCGCCCCATCTCCAGCGGCGGCCCCACCAGCACCACCGGCTGGCGCGCCAAGGTGCGGCAGCGCCAGGCCTGTTTGTCATCGGCCAGCACCGGTCGATTCGACAGCACCACGTCCAGCTCGTGCGCCTTTAGCCTGGCCAGCAGCTCCTCCAGGCTGCCCGCTTCCAGCACCAGCCGCACCTGTTGCTGGCGCAGCACCGGCTGCAAAAACCAATCCTGGAAATTGCGCGACAAGGTCGCCACGCTGCCGATGCGCAAGGTGCCGCCGCTGCCTTCGCTGGACGCCGCGCTGGCCAGCAGCTCGTTGCCCAGGGCGAAAATCTCCTCGGCGTAACGCATCACCACCGTGCCCAGTTCGGTCAATTGCAGCTTGCGGCCTTCGCGCAGAAACAGCGGTTGGCCCAGCTGTTCTTCCAGCTGGCGGATTTGCGCGGACAACGCCGATTGCGAAACATGCAAGCGCTCGGCGGCCCTGGTGAGGTGCCCCTCGCTGGCCACCGACCAGAAGTAATACAGATGGTGATAGTTGAGTCGACTCATTGTTCTTTATTAAAGAATGAAAACTAATATTTAATCTATTTTACTGAACATATCGATTAGGGCAAAGTGCCGGCATGCTTTAGACGGAGCCTCTCTATGTCCTTTTCCCTCTCCGCCGCCCTGCCCGTCGCCATCGCGCTGGCCTGGTTGTTGCCAGCCTGCTGGCCAGGCCCTGCCCTGCGCACGCATTGGCGGGCGGCTGAAGTGGCAGCCCTCTTCGGCGGCTTGTTGCTGTTGCCCTTAGCTTGGTTTGCTCCATCTGCGCCCTGGTTCGCCGCTGCCTGGCTGATGCAGGCGCTGATTCAGCTATTGGGCTGGATGGTGCTGCGCTATTCACGCCGCTACATGCAAGGCGAGCCCGGCCAGCACCGTTTCCTGCGCGCGCTGGGATGCTTGCTGGCTTCCGTCACGCTGGTCGTGCAAGGCACCCATCTTTTGCTGATGCTGGCGGCGTGGATAGTGTGCAGCCTGGCGTTGCAAACGCTGCTGACCTTCTACCCCGGCCGGCCTGCCGCCCAATTGGCGGCGCGGCGAGAGCGGCGCGCCAGCCGGCTGGCGGAGCTGCTGCTGATCGCCGCCTGGCTCTCCTGGACCTGCGCCGGCGGCAGCCTGGACCTGACGGCAGCCGCAACGGCTCCGATCTCCATCGAAAACCACGGCTATGCCACGCTGACTGCGGTGTTGCTTGTGGCTGCGGTGGGCATCAAGACCGCCCAGCTGCCCTTCCATGGCTGGCTGACCCAGGTAATGGAAGCGCCCACGCCGATTTCCGCCCTCTTGCATGCCGGCGTGGTGAATCTGGGCGGCATCGTGCTGATCAAGGCTGCGCCTTTGCTGCAAACGGCGCCTGCCGCCAATGCGCTGCTGATGCTGTGGGGCGGCCTGAGCGCGGCAGTGTGCTGCCTGGTGATGCTGACCCGCATCAGCGTCAAGCTGCGGCTGGCCTGGTCCACCTGCGCCCAGATGGGTTTCATGTTGCTGGAAATCGGCATGGGCCTGTATTCGCTGGCGCTGCTGCACTTGCTGGCCCACTCGCTGTATAAGGCGCATGCCTTTCTAAGCGCGGGCAATGCCGTACGCGACAGCGCCGCGCTGCGTCTGGCCGGCGGCGACGAAGCCGAAAGCCTGCCCGCGCACCTTGCGCGCGGCGCGCTGGCCGTGCTGGCGCTGGCCGTTTCGCAATGGCTGTGGCAACGCTGGCTGCCAGCCGCAGCGGTGCCGCCTTTGTTCTGGCTATGCATGGGGCTGGGCATGGGCGTGTTGCTGCGCGGCCCGTCAGGCCTGTTGGCGACGCTGGCGCTGTGCCAATCCTATCTGCTGCTGCATGCGCTGGCGGCCCAGGCGCTGCCGTGGCATGGCCAGCCGCCCGCAGCGTGGAGCCAATGGCTGCTCGGCGCGATTTTCGCCGTGGCCTTTTTGCTGCAGGGAGTGTTGCTGCGCCACCCGCAAGGCTGGTTGGCGCGCCGGCTCTATCCGCATGCCTTCGCCGGTTTTCATCTGGATGAATGGTGGTGCATGCTCGCCTGGCGCCAGCCCCGGACCCAGACTCCGATCCCATCCTGGCAACTGTCGCTGAAAGGAGGCCGTCATGACTAAGCTCGCCGCGCCATGGCAGCAGGCCGTGGAACGGGCCTTATCCGCCATCGCCCCATCCTGGCCCTTGGACAGCCTGGTGGCCAGCTCGCCTTACTGGGGCTTGCGCGATCGCACCTTCAAGCAGGCGGCCGATACCCTGCTTCACGTGGCCAACAGCCCGCTGCACCTGCCGCAAAGCGAATACCTGGCCGCCTGGCGCAGCGGCGAAATCACGCGCGATGCCTTGCAGGCCGCGCTGAACGAGACCGGCTGGACCGATTCGCTGGAAACCTGGCTGGAACGGGCGCGCCAGTCTTTCGCCCCCCCTGCCGCACCTGTCCTTCTTACCGAACTCTGCGCCGTCCCTGCCGGCCTGATGAGCGCCCAGCGCTGGGCCGATGTCGTCATCCAGCAGATCAGCCAGTATTGCGCCGCCTGGTTTGATCGTGACCAAGCCAACTGGCACTTGTCGCATGAGCATGGGTTTTACGCCGCCTGGCGGGAGCAGATGCGCCATCCCTACGGTTTGACCGCATCGCCGCAAATGCGGGAACGTTTGCGACAGCACGCGATACGTCTGCCTGCCGATGCCGAGTCCATGCTGGCATCCGGCATCGCCCAGCTGCAGCCGGATGCCGACTGGGCGGCGCCATGGCTGCAAGCGCTGTTAATGCGCAACAATGGCTGGGCCGGCTGGTGCGCCTATCTCGCCTGGCAAGCCCATCTGGCGGGCGAGAGCGATAGACACTTGCAAGAACTCTTGGCCATCCAGCTGGCCTGGGAATGCCTGCTGGACGATGGCCGGCGCGACGCCGGCAGCGCCTGGGCGTCTTGGCGCCATGCGTGGCAACATCATGGAGACTGCCGCGCCAACCCGTTTGCCGCAGTCTGGCAGCGCGCGCATGAGCTGTCCCTGAACTTGCCGTTGACGCAGGCGCTATGCGAACCCTCGCCGGCGCAAACCGGCACGCGCCCGGCGATGCAAGCCGTGTTCTGCATCGATGTGCGCTCGGAGCCTTTGCGCCGCGCGCTGGAAGGAACCATTCCCGAATGCCATACCCATGGCTTCGCCGGCTTTTTCGGCCTGCCGCTGGCCTACCGGCCGCCGGGCAGCGAATCCGCCCAGCCGCGCCTCCCGGTCCTGCTTGGCCCTGCCTGGGAAGCCACCTCGCCTGCCCCCCAACCGCGTCCGGAGCGGCGCAGCGGATGGCAAAACTTCCAACGCTCCCCCGCCGCCGGTTTCGCTCTGGTGGAAAGCATGGGTCTGGGCAAAATCGCCAGCCTGGCCCACCGCAGCCTGCCGCGCGCGCGCCAGGCGCAGTTGCCGGATATTGATCCATGGCTGAGCCGACACAGCGCCGCGCCCGTGCCGCAAGCCTCGCTGCCGCTGGAGCAGAAGGCCAAGCTGGCGGCGGGCTTGCTGCCGGCGATGGGGCTGAATGGTGAACTTGCGCCCTGGGTGCTGTTGACCGGCCACGCCAGCCACGCCAGCAATAATCCGCAAGCCGCCGCGCTGCAATGCGGCGCCTGCGGCGGCCATGGCGGCCACCAGCATGTCCGCCTGCTGGCCAGCTGGTTGAATGATCCGGCGCTGCGCGCGCTGCTGGCCGAGCAAGGCCAGCCCATCCCGGCGGACACCGTTTTCCTGCCAGCGCTGCACCTGACGCACAGCGATGAAATCCTGCTGCTGGACACCGATGCGCTGGCGGCCGATGTCCGCGCCCGCCTGCCACTGCTTGAGGCGCAATTGCGGGAAGCTTCCGCACTGGCCAGGCGGCGGCGCGCGCCAGCGGTCAATCTCGACGCCAGCCTCAGCGATCAGGCCTTGCTGCAAAAAATGCGGCAAAAAGGCGACGATTGGGCGGAAACGCGCCCGGAGTGGGCGCTGGCCGGCAACGCCCTGTTCATCGCGGCGCCGCGCGGCAAAACCAGGGACCTGGACCTGCAAGGCCGCGCCTTCCTGCATGATTACGACTGGCGGCAGGACGCGGACGGAAAAGGGCTGGAAACCATTCTGGCCGCGCCCATGGTGGTGGCGCACTGGATCAATATGCAGTATTTCGCCTCCACCGTGGATCCGCGCCGTTTCGGCAGCGGCAACAAGCTGCTGCACAATGTGGTGGGCGGCCGCATCGGCGTGTTCGAAGGCAATAGCGGCGATCTGCGCATAGGGCTGTCCTGGCAATCGGTGCACGATGGCCAGCGGCTGCGCCACGCGCCGCTGCGGCTGGCCGCCTGCATCGATGCCCCTCCGGAGAGGCTGGCCGCCGCCCTGTCCCGCCAGCCGCTGCCAAAGCAGTTGATCGAAAACGGCTGGCTGCATCTGTACTGCGTGCACGGCGACACGCCGCTGCGCTGGCATGCCGATGGAGGCTGGCGACATGATGCTTGATCGCAAGGCCGCGCTGTTGACCCGCCATGGCAAGCAGGCAGCGCTGGCGCCCGTGCTGGCGGACATAGGCTGGCGATTATCGCTGGTCGATAGCTTCGATACCGACAGCCTGGGCACGTTCACCGGCGAGACGCCGCGCGCCGGCAGCCAGCGCGACGCGGCCCTGGCCAAAGCCAAGCTGGCCTGCGAACTCAGCGGGCTGCGGCATGGCATCGGCAGCGAAGGCAGCTTCGGCGGCGATCCCTGGCTGGGCAGCTGCGCCTGGGCGACGGAGCTGCTGGTTTATTGGGATGCGGCGCGCGAATACGCCGTGGAAGCGTGGATCAGCGGGCCGGAAACCCATTACCGCCACTGGATGCTGCATGACCTGGACAGCCTGCCCGAGCTGCTGCGCCAGGCCGATTTCCCCGCGCACGGCCTGATCGTCGGCCGGCCCGGCGAGCCGGCGTTTCATAAATCGCTGCCCGATGAACGCGCGCTGCGCATGCACCTGGAAGCGCATCTGGCTGCCGGTCCGCTGCGTCTGGAAACCGATATGCGCGCCCACCGCAACCCAACGCGGATGGCCATGATCGCCCGCTGCGCGGAGAAGCTGGCCGCTCGGCTGGCCAGTCCGTGCCCGGATTGCGGCATGCCGGGCTTCGGCGAAATCGCCCCGCTCGCCGGCGCGCCATGCCTGGACTGCGGCGCGCCTACCCGGCAGCCTGGCGTTCGCCGCTGGCAATGCCCCTGCTGCCTGGCCATGCGCCAGGAAACGTTGAGCGCGCCTGTCTCGCCGCAATATTGCGACATTTGTAATCCATAACGCGATAGAGAAATATGAAGTCCCTGCACCCTACACCCGAAGACCTGGATCTGGCCGCCTCGCTATTGCGCCAGGGGCAACTGGTTGCCTTGCCTACGGAAACCGTTTACGGCCTGGCCGGCGACGCCACCAATCCCGAGGCCGTCGCGGCGATTTTCCGCGCCAAGAACCGGCCGGCCGACCATCCGCTGATCGTCCACCTGCCCGGCGTGGATCACTTGATGAACTGGGCTGCTCGCGTGCCCGATCATGCCTGGCCGGTGATCGAGCGCTTCTGGCCCGGCCCCTTGACCCTGGTGTTGCCGGCCAGAAGCGACGTGCCCGCCATCATCAATGCCGGCCAGGATACCGTCGCCCTGCGTTGGTCCAGCCACCCCTTGCTGCAGCAGGTGCTGGACCGGCTGCAAAAACCGGTTGCCGCGCCTTCTGCCAATCCATTCTGCCGCATCAGTCCCACCACGGCGGAGCATGTGCGGTCGCATCTGGAAGGACAGATAGCCGCCGTGCTGGACGGCGGCCCCTGCGCGGTAGGCATTGAATCGACCATTCTCGATCTCAGCGGCCCGCGTCCCGCCATTTTGCGGCCCGGCGCCATTACAGCCGACATGCTGGCGCCTTATCTTGACCTGGCGGAAAAGGCCGCGCCCGACGCGCCGCGCGTGCCGGGCAATCTGGCCTTGCACTACTCGCCGCGCCAGCCCTGCTACCGGATCGAGCCGGCAGAGGCAGAGTACGTACTGGCCTCCGCGCAGTGGCGCGACAGCGCCGTGTTGGCGATGGATGCGCCCGGCATCACCGCTGGCTGGTTTCGGCAAATGCCATCCACCCCGGACGCCTATGCCCAGGCGCTGTACGCCGCCCTGCACGAGGCGGATGGCAGCGGCTGCCCATCCGTGCTGGTGATCCTGCCCCCTGACGAGCCAGCCTGGCGCGCAGTGCGCGACCGCCTCCTGCGCGCCGCCCGGCCACTAGGGGCTGTTGACGTTTTGTGAGTGGATCGCGTTTGCGCTTCGCCAAACCCTCCGGGCCGGGCGCCTTTCGCGCCGACTCTTCGTTGTTCCGCGCTGGCGGAGAATGACTATGCGGCGCGCGAAACGCCTCGATTCCTCGCAAAACGCATCCCGGCGCGACCGCTCACCAAACCTCAACAGCCCCTGGGTTAAGAGCCAAAAAAAACGGAAGCCCAAGGGCTTCCGTTTTGCATGCGAGGCGGGATCAACCCACCCAGCGCCGCGCGCTGGCGAACATGCGGTACCAGCCGCCGCTCTCGCCCCAATCTGCCGGATGCCAGCTGTTCTGCACAGTGCGGAACACCCGCTCCGGGTGCGGCATCATGATGGTGAAGCGGCCGTCCGGCGTGGTGACGCCAGTGACGCCCAGCGGGGAGCCGTTCGGGTTCAGCGGATAGGTTTCGGTGGCGCGGCCATCAAAGTCGATGTAACGCAGCGCCGTCAACGCCTTGTCCTGCGCGCCCGGCGCGAACACCGCGCGGCCCTCGCCATGGCTGACCACCACCGGCAGGCGGCTGCCGGCCATGTCGGACAGGAAGATCGACGGCGAGGCAACCACCTCCACCATGCTGAAGCGCGCTTCGAACTGTTCCGACGCGTTGCGGCGGAACTTAGGCCAGTTCTCCGCGCCCGGAATGATGGCCGACAGGTTGGACATCATCTGGCAGCCGTTGCACACGCCCAGCGCGAAGGTATCGCCGCGGCCGAAGAAGGCCTCGAACTCGTCGCGCGCGCGCGGGTTGAGCAGGATGCTCTTTGCCCAGCCCTCGCCGGCGCCCAGCACATCGCCATAGCTGAAGCCGCCGCAGGCGGCCAGGCCCTTGAAGTCGGCCAGCGCCACGCGGCCGGCGATGATGTCGCTCATATGCACGTCCACCGCGTCGAAGCCGGCGCGGTCGAAGGCGGCGGCCATTTCCAGCTGGCCGTTGACGCCCTGCTCGCGCAGGATGGCCATGCGGGGACGCTTGCCCGTGGAAATGTAAGGCGCGGCCGGATTGCCGTGCACGTCGAACGACAGCTGCGCGAACAGTCCGCGCGACTTGGCGTGGCTGCGCAGCAATTGCTCGCTGTCGGCGCAGGCCGGGTTGTCGCGCAGACGCTGCATGCGGGCGCTGGTTTCGGACCAGGCGCAGAACAGCTCGCTGCGGCTCTCGCTGAACAGATCCTTGCCCTTGTGGCGGATCACCAGGCGGTCGTAGCTGTTGGTGCGGCCGATGACGAACAGCTCGCGGCCGATGCCGGCCTTCATGAAGCGGGAAATCACTTCTGAGGTGTCGGACTTCTTCACCTGCAGCACCGCGCCCAGCTCTTCGCAGAACAGCACGCGCATGATCCGGCCATGGGTGGCGGCTTCCTGCGCCGGCGGCACGTAGTCGTCTATCATGCGCTGGGTGTTCTGGCGCTCGATCACCAGCTCTTGCAGGTCGACGCTGATGCCGATATGGCTGGCGAACATCATTTCCGCCAGGGTGGCGAACAGGCCGCCGTCGGAACGATCATGGTAGGCCAGCAACATGTCGTCGCGCAGCAGCGACTGCACCGTATTGAAGAAGGCGGACAACTGCAGCGGGTTCTCCACGTCCGGCGAGCGGCCGCGCATATCCTTCCACACCTGCCCCATGATGGAGCCGCCCAGGCGGCCGCGGCCGTAACCCAGGTCGATCAGGATCAGGTCGCTGTCCTTGACGTCCTTCAGTTCCGGCGTGACGGTCTTGCGCACATCCTCAACCGGGGAGAAGGCGGAAATCACCAGCGACAAGGGCGCGGTAACGGACTTCTGTTCGCCGTCCTCTTGCCACACCGTCTTCATCGACAGCGAGTCCTTGCCCACCGGGATGCTGACGCCCAGGCTCTGGCTCAACTCGGACACCGCCTCCACCGTGCGGTACAGATTGGCGTCTTCGCCCGGGTGGCCGGCCGGCGCCATCCAGTTGGCGGACAGCTTGACGTTGCCCAAGTGGCCGACAAAGGCGGCGGCGATATTGGTCAGCGCCTCGCCGATGGCCATGCGGCCGGAAGCCGGCGCATTCAGCAGCGCGGCCGGCGTGCGTTCGCCCATCGCCATCGCCTCGCCGCGATAGGTGTTGAAACCCATGGTGGTCACGGCCACGTCCGCTACCGGCACCTGCCAGCGGCCCACCATCTGGTCGCGCGCGGTCATGCCGCCTACGGTACGATCGCCGATTGTGATCAGGAAGGACTTGTCGGCCACGGTGGGGTGGCGCAGCACGCGGTAGGCGGTTTCGCGCAACGGGTACTGCGAGGCGTCCAGCACCTCGAATGCCGACTCCACGGTCTTGGCATCGCGCGTCATGCGCGGCGGCTTGCCCAGCAGCACGTCCAGCGGCATATCCACCGGATTGTTGCCGAAGTAATCGTCGCGCACCTGCAGGTGGCCGTCGTCGGTCGCCACGCCCATGACCGCGAACGGACAGCGCTCGCGCTCGCAGATGGCGGTGAAACGATCCAAATCCTCCGGCAGCACGGCCATCACGTAGCGCTCTTGCGCCTCGTTGGACCAGATCTGCATCGGCGTCATACCCTTCTCTTCCAGATGCACCTTGCGCAGGTGGAAGATCGCGCCGCGGCCGGCGTCGTTCACCAGTTCCGGGAAGGCGTTGGATAGGCCGCCCGCACCCACGTCGTGAATGGAGACGATGGGGTTGGCTTCGCCCAGCTGCCAGCAGCGGTCGATCACTTCCTGGCAGCGGCGTTCGATTTCCGGATTGCCGCGCTGCACGGAGTCGAAGTCCAGATTCTCGCTGTTGGCGCCAGTGTCCATCGACGAAGCCGCGCCGCCGCCCAGGCCGATCAGCAAGCCAGGGCCGCCCAATTGGATCAGCAAAGCGCCTTCCGGAATCTCGTTCTTATGGATCTGCTGCTGCTGGATGTTGCCCAGGCCGCCGGCCAGCATGATGGGCTTGTGATAGCCGCGCATCTCGCCGGCAAACTCATGCTCGAAGGTGCGGAAGTAGCCGGCCAGATTGGGACGGCCAAACTCGTTGTTGAACGCCGCGCCGCCGATCGGGCCTTCCAGCATGATCTGCAGCGCCGAGGCGATGCGGCCCGGCTTGCCGTATTCCGGCTGCTCGTCGCGGTACAGCTCCCACGGCTGCTTGAAGCCAGGGATATTCAGGTTGGACACGGTAAAACCGGTCAGGCCTGCCTTGGGGCGGGAGCCGCGCCCGGTGGCGCCTTCGTCGCGGATTTCCCCGCCGTTGCCGGTGGACGCGCCAGGGAAAGGCGAAATGGCTGTCGGATGGTTGTGCGTTTCCACCTTCATCAGAATATCGGTGGGTTCGCTGTTGTAGGCGTACTGATTGCTGCCCGGCTGCGGGTAAAAGCGCTCGATGAAAGCGCCCTCGATCACCGAGGCGTTGTCCTTGTAGGCCACCAGCGTGCCTTGCGGATGGGCGTCATGGGTATCGCGGATCATGCGGAACAGCGATTTGCCTTGTTCCACGCCGTCGATGATGAACTGCGCGTTGAAAATCTTGTGGCGGCAGTGCTCGGAGTTGGCCTGGGCAAACATCATCAGCTCGACGTCGCTGGGATTGCGCTTCAGCTTGATGAAATTCTCAACCAGATATTCCACCTCATCGTCGGACAGCGCCAAGCCCAATGTGGCGTTGGCTTGCTCCAAGGCGGCGCGGCCACCGTTCAGCACGTCAACCGTGGTCATCGGTTGCGGGTCGATATGGACGAACAGCTTTTCCACCTCGTCAAACGAGGATAGAACGGTCTCCGTCATCCTATCGTGCAAGAGGCTCGCCAGGATGTGGCGAGCCTCTTTACTTGAAGATTTATCGGCGGACTGGATTCGGAATGCAGTGCCGCGCTCTATCCGTCGGATGTTAGGCAATCCGCAGTGCCGGGCGATGTCGGTCGCCTTGGACGCCCATGGAGACAACGTCCCCAGGCACGGCGTGACCAGGAACAGCTCGCCACTCGGCTCCTCGCTCAGCGGCGGTTCGCCGTAGCTGAGCAGCTGGCCCAGCACGCCGACTTCCTCCAGCGTCAATTCGCTGTCGCTTTCCGCGAAATGCCAATACTCGGCTGTCAGGACGAGATCCTTAAAACCGGCATCGGCCGCTGCCGCCTGCAGTTTTTCAAGACGAAACGGTGACAGAGCGATGCCACCGCGCAGCTTGGTAATGTAAGACATTAGACACCCGCGACAAGTACCAGGAAAGGGCGTCATAATACAGCAAAACATCGCCGCATTTAAGGCGGAACCGGACTTTCCGGGGCCGCATCGGAATTTTTTTTGATTTACCCGAATATCATCCGCTTTATCAGGAGCATTGCCCAATGAAAAAGGTCGAAGCCGTCATCAAACCGTTCAAGCTGGACGAAGTGCGCGAGGCGCTGTCGGAGATCGGCGTCAACGGCCTCACCGTGTCTGAAGTCAAGGGATTCGGCCGCCAGAAAGGCCATACCGAGCTGTATCGCGGCGCCGAATACGTGGTGGATTTCCTGCCCAAGGTGAAAATCGAGGTAGTGCTGCCGGATGATCTGGTGGACCGCGCCATCGACACCATCGTGGCCGCCGCCCGCACCGGCAAGATCGGCGACGGCAAGATCTTCGTCACCCCGGTGGAACAGGTGGTGCGCATCCGCACCGGCGAAACCAACGAACAGGCGATCTGATCCGCGCCCATAAAAAAAGCCCTCCGAAACCGGAGGGCTTTTTGCTGCCCGTCAAGCGGGCAAGGATGGAGATCAATCGCGGTTGCCGCCGAAGGCCAGCAGCAATTGCAGCAGGCTGGTGAACAAGTTGTAGATGCTGATGTAGATCGACAGCGCGGCGGAGATATAGCTGTTTTCGCCACCATCGACCACGGTCTTCACCTGCCACAGGATCATCAGCGAGCTGAACAGCGCGAAGGCCGCGGAGATCATCAGCTGGAAGGCCGGCATGCGCAGGAACAAGTTAGCCACCACGGCCACCATCAGCACGATGGCGCCGACCATCAGGAAGTTGCCCAGGCCGGACAGGTCGCGCTTGGTGGTGGAGGCGATGCCCGCCATCACGAAGAACACGACGGAAGTGGCCGCGCCCGCGGTCATGATCAGCTGGCCGCCGTTGGAAAACTTCAGCGCGAACTGCAGCAAAGGCCCAAGCAGCACGCCCATCATAAAGGTGAAGCCCAGCATCAGGAACACGCCCAGAGAGCTGTAGCGGTTCTTTTCGATGGCGAACACCAGGCCGTAGAACACGGCCATGATCAGCAGCATGCCCATGATGGGGCTGCCCGCCAGGAAGGCGAAACTCATATGGGTGCCGACAATGGCGCCCATCACGGTAGGGATCATCGACAGGCCCAGCAGGCCGTAAGTATTGCGCAGCACTTTGTTGCGCACATCGGCCATAGGGGTCGACTGGTAGGCCGTCTGGAAGTCGGGGTGCATGTGAAGCTCTCCTGAGTTGGTTGTTCTGGAAATATTTTGGAATTGTAAGCAACAGACCATGCCGAAGGGAATAAGTTTCCGACTGTCGGCAAGACTTGTCATGTCGGATTCCTTGCGTTATTATTCCGTCCTCTTCTGGGAGCAGATGCGGGCAAACCCCGCAATTGCAAGCCCACACCACAATGCGAGAGTGGCGGAATTGGTAGACGCACTGGATTTAGGTTCCAGCGCCGCAAGGCGTGAGAGTTCGAGTCTCTCCTTTCGCACCATCCCTAGTTTTTACGTTTCCCTTCACAGCCCATCAAAGCCCGTAAATAAAGGCTTTTCCAAGAAACACACCCCCACCGAAACACTGCATAAACCACTGTAATACGCTATAGTTTGGACCAAATCTGGACCAAGAATTGTCCCAGGCATGGCAACGATAGAACCGTGCGGCGACAAGCGGGGAGCCAAAGCATGCCAAGTTGAAATTTGCCGATCCGACACTTTCCAAGCGTCGCGACGATCCATAACTTAACTCCCCGGCCTACCCCCTGATCATTTTCGCATCTCAATGGCCGCGTTCAGCCATTTCCCACCTGCAGTACGCAGATTCAAACAGTGGCGCCCGGAGGGCAAAGGACGGTGTTGTCTACATCTGCTGACGCGTCACGACCCTAAGGAAAAAATTTTAGCCGCGCGCGGAATAATCCGCCCGCGCGCTGCGTATACCGTTCGAGTCAGACGAAAACCTCAGCCTGATTCATTCCTTAAACTACAGGAGTTCAGTATGCGTCACTCGCGTATCGCTGCGGCAATGTTTTTATCCGTTCTGGCAGCCCAGGCGGCAGCCGGATCGCCTCCGCCATCAATACAGAACGGCCTGCTGGCCGACTCTGCGGGCAAAACCTTGTATGTCTTCGATAAAGACCAGGCCGGAGCTGGCCGCAGTGTGTGCAATGATGCGTGCGCCGACTTGTGGCCGCCACTGCTTGCCGACAAAGAAGACCAGCCGAAAGGAGAGTTAGGCCTTGCCATTCGCGATGACGGCACCCCGCAATGGACTTGGCGCGGCAAGCCCTTGTACCGCTATGCCCACGACAGCGCGCCTGGAGAGCAAAAGGGAGAGAACTTCAAACAACTGTGGCACACGATCAAGCCTTGATGCCGATTCACGGCTCAATCAAGAAGGAAAATCATGAAACAGCACATTTTGTGGGTCTCCGCCCTATTGCTCCTCACGGGTCAATCATGGGCCTCCGCCATCCCTTTCGATGGCGACATCCGGAACAATACGCTGGCAGTCAGTCCAGACGAGCGCTTGGCGATAGTGGGCAATAGCCAGACCGACCACCTGAAAGTGTATGACCTGAAGCGCGGCGTTCTTCAAACATCTCTGCCCGGCTTCGTCACGCCGCGCAACATCGTGTTTTCGCCGGATGGGCAGCATTTTTATGTGACCGACAGCAGCAAAGGCGTACTAGAGCGATGGAATGCACAGTCCTTTCGCCTTGAGGATAGCCTGGCCCTCGGCCCAGGCGCCTTTGGAAGCGCGATAGATAAGCAAGGCACTCGTCTGTATGTTAACAACCAGGCCAGCAATACCGTCAGCGTGGTCGACCTAGCCAACTGGAGAGTGCTGAAGGTCATCACCGGCTTCTCCGGTCCGCGCCAGGGCGTAAAATTATCACCTGACAATTCAGTCCTGTACGTGACCAATTTCCGCAGCGACAAGCTGAGCGTGGTGGATACAGCCAGTTTGACCCTGCGCGGCGAGATCAGCGGCTTCAACAAAATTCGCGCCATCTCGCTGTCCGCAGATGGGAAAACACTGTATGCGGCGAATAGCGGCAACGACACGCTGGCCAAGGTCGACACCCCATCCGGGCGCATTGTGTCCACAGTGAGCGTCGGACGTGAGCCTTATGGCGCGGCCTTGCGTCCAGATGGCAAAGCGCTGTACGCGGGAAATCTGAAGAGCAATTCGCTGACCGAGGTTTCGCTACCGGCGTTCAAGGCAACGGCGCAGATAGAAAGCTTGCGCGGGCCACGTCAGGCCATCAGCTTTAGCCAAGACAGCCGCACAGCCTGGGCGCTAAATGAAGACCTGAGCGTAGTCGAACTCGATTTGGCATCGCGCAGAATTGAACGGGAGCTGAAACCATAGTTCAGCCAACCCAAGAGCGGCACTTTCACCAGTTGCTGTTGGACAACTTGGCTCGGCTGCGCCGCTATGCGCGCGTGCTGAGCCGGGACGCGCCAAACGCAGACGATTTAGTACAGGACACGCTGGAACTGGCCTGGCGCCACTGGCAGCAATGGCGACCGGATTCCGACATCCGCGCCTGGCTGTTCAGCATCATGCACAACCGCCATATTGACTGGGCGAGACAGTCCAACCGGCATGTCGAGCTGTCTGATGAGGAATGGGCCAGAATGGCTGTGCCTCCCATGCAGGAGCAGTCATTGCAAATGCGGGACCTTTCCCAAGCATTGAGCCTGTTACCGGATGAGCAGCGGGAGATTCTGTTGCTGGTCGTGGTGGAAGAAATGCGCTACCAGGACGCCGCCAAGATGCTGGGCCTCCCTATCGGCACCGTGATGTCGCGTTTGCACCGCGGCCGAGAGCGCTTGCGCCAGCTAATGGATGAGCATGGAGAAGAGACGTGATTGAGCCAGACGAGCATGTATTGCAGGCATATCTTGATGGCGAGTTGACTGCAGACCAGGCCGCAGCCGTCGCTGCCTGGCTTGAGACCCACCCGCAAGCGGCCCAAAAGCTGTCGCAATGGCGGAGCCAGGACCAAGCGCTGCGCCAGCTGTGGGCTCTGCGGCAGAAAGAGCCGGTCCCGACGAATCTGCTAGCTGCCGCTAGAACAGCCAAGCGGCGCGGCCTTCCGACCTGGCTGCAACAAGGCATGGCTGCAGGCTTGGTGTTCGCGCTGGGGCTTGGAGGCGGCTGGTATGGGCAACAGGCATACCAGGGCGCGCATCCGATGGCGGCCGTGGATAGCCTGCCCCGACAGGCTGCGATGGCACATGTCGTCTACAGTCCGGATATCCAGCGCCCGGTCGAGATCGCCGCGGAGCAGGAAGGCCAGATGGTGGCATGGCTGTCGCGCCGCATGCAAAGCCGGATCGAACCGCCACGCTTGGCCCAGGCCGGCTATGAGCTGATAGGCGGCCGTCTTTTGCCTGGCAACCAGGGACCGGTTGCTCAGTTCATGTATCACGATGCCTCCGGCCAGCGCATGACCTTGTATGTGGCGCGCGAGTCGGCACCGCGAACCGACAACGGCTTCCACTTTGCCAGCCAAGGGCCGGTCAATGTCTATTACTGGTGGAGCAAGGGCTGGGGCTACGCCTTATCCGCCGGCATGCCGCGCGAACGGCTGCTGAGCCTGGCCGAACAAGCCCAAAGACAGATCACACCGAATTGATCATGAACACACGGCTGTGATCACCTTTTCCCACGCTTAAACGCCACGCCCGCCGCGTGGCGTTTCCGTTTCCGCCATCCGCGCTGGCGAACGAACGCCTGACCACTCTCGAGAGCGACGGCGGCATGAGTAGCCGCCATCCAGCCTGGCCAGCCCGCGCGGATTGCGCCTGCGCAGATGGAGGCGACCTTTTCTTTTGCCTTATACTCTGGCCACATTGGGGCCGCGCGCCCTGGAACTCGTCTCCGGCTCGACCGTCCGACCTTCATGACCCACACTATCAATCCGTCTCGCCGTCTGCTGCTGCAAAGTCTCGCCATGGGCGCAGGCGCCGCTATTTTGCAAGGATGTCAAACCGTGCCCGCTCCGCAATCCATACCGTCCGCCTCGCATCGCCTGTACCTGACTGCCTGCTCCGGCATCATCCCGGCCAAGCAAATCCAGGTGGCGCTGCCCCGGCTGGCCCGCGCCGGTTTCACCCTGGAAAACACGGCGGCGCTGGAGCGCAAGTATTTGCGATTCGCCGGGACCGACGCCGAACGCGCTGCCGACCTGAATGCCTTGCTGACCCAATCGCAGCTGCCGTCGCTGGTTGTAGCCGGACGTGGCGGCTACGGCGCGATGCGGCTGCTGCCGCAGATCGATTTCGCCCGGCTCGGCGCGCGGTTGCGCGAGTCCGGCACGCCGCTGATAGGCTATAGCGACTTCTGCGCCATCCAGTTGGCGTTGCTGGCCAAAAGCGGCATGGGCAGCTTCGCCGGCCCGATGCTGGGCGATTTCGGCAATGCCCACCCCAGCAGCTACGCCATCAACGAATTCTTCTCTACCCTCACCACACCGCAGCGCAGCCTGCACGTTGCCGGCCCCTGCGGGCGCGCCAGCGGCGAAGGCATTTTCTGGGGCGGCAATCTGAGCGTGCTGTCCAGCCTGGTCGGCACGCCTTACCTGCCGGACATCAAGGGCGGCTTGCTGTTCCTGGAGGATGTGGGCGAACAACCGTACCGCGTGGAGCGCATGCTGCAGCAGCTGCATCTGGCCGGGGTGCTGAGCCGCCAACAGGCGATCTTCCTTGGCGATTTCTCGATGCAGAAACATGTTGATGTCTATGACCCGCGCTACGATTTCGATGCTGTAGTGGCGGAATTGCGCCGCATCAGCGGGGTGCCGGTATTCACCGGCCTGCCATTCGGCCACATCGCCAATAAAACCACCATGCCGCTGGGCTTCCCCACCCGCTTCCGGGCCGATGGCGACAGTTTGACCCTGCAGTTCCTGAACTATCCCACCATCTCGCCGCTTGGCCTGCAGCCGGAGGCGCTGCTGGACACGCAACCCGCCTGAAGCCTGGCAAGCCAAATGCTTGACGAAGCGGCGAGCATCATGCAGTTTGACTCGCCGTTCCGTGCCGAATATATGGAGAATGCATGACCCGTTGTCAGAAAAACCTGCTGGGATTGACTCTTGCCGTCTTGTTGAGCCCCTTGCCAGCCGCGGCAGACGGCTATCAAACGCCGCCGCCGGAGCTGGCGGCGCTGGTCGATGCGCCGCGCACCCCGCAGCAATCGCTCAGCCCGCAACAAAACATCGTGCTGCAGATCAGCCGCCCCGGCTTGCCCAGCATAGCCGACGTCGCCCAGCCGGAACTCAGGCTGGCGGGGCTGCGCCTCAATCCCAAAATGCGCGCCTACAGCCAATTCAACTTCGGCAACGGACTGTCCTTGCTGGACATCGCCAGCGGCAAGTCGCGGCAAGTCAGCGGCCTGCCCGCGCGGCCACGCATCGCCGACCACCACTGGGCCCCCGATGGCAAGCATGTGGCGCTCAGCCTGTGGGGCGACAAGGGAGTGGAATTGTGGCTGCTGGACGTGGCCACCGCCCGCGCCCACCGTCTTGGCGATTTCCATTTGAACGCCAGCACCGGCAGCGGCTTGGCCTGGATGGGCGACAAGCTCCTAGTGAAGATATTGCCCGCGCGCCAGGGGCCTGCGCCAGCCGCGTCAGGCAGCCCAAGCGGGCCGAACATCCAGGAAAGCCAAGGCGGCAAGCTGTCGCAGACCCGTACCTATCCCGATCTGCTGAAAACGCCTTACGACGCCGACCTGCTGGATTATCAACTCAGCGGCCAGCTCGCGCTGGCCGACCTGAATGGCAAAATCCATCCCATCGGCTCGCCGGACCGCTTTCTATCCGTGCAGCCATCGCCGAATGGCCAATACCTGCTGGCCACCAAGCTGCAGCGCCCCTACTCCACTCTGGTGCCGCTGATTCGCTTTCCGCAACGCATCGAAGTGCTCGATTTGAATGGCCGCAGCGTGCGTGTGGTCACCCAACGGCCGCTGCTGGAACGCATGCCTTCCGGCAATGACGCAGTGGAAACCGGCCCGCGCGACGTGGGCTGGCGGGAAGATGCGCCGGCCACGTTGTTCTGGGCCGAAGCGCAGGACGGCGGCGACCCGGGCGTGCCTGCCAAGACACGAGACGCCTTGTTCCTGCAGGCCGCGCCATTCCAGAAGCCGCCATTCAAGCTGCAGGAGCTGGCTAGCCGGTTTGCCGGCATCCAGTGGGGACGCGACGACTTGGCCCTGGTCAGCGAATACTGGTGGAAAACGCGTGAAATCAAGATCTGGCGCGTCCGCCCAGGCGAAGCCAACGGCGCGGCGGAGCTGCTAAACCAACGCAGTTCGGAAGATCGTTATGCCGACCCAGGCATGCCAACCATGGTGGTCAGCCGCAATGGGCGATCGTTGTTGCAAACCAGTCCGGACGGCAACAGCCTCTATCTATTGGGTGAAGGCGCCAGCCCCGAGGGCGACCGCCCTTTCATCGACAAGCTGGACCTGACCAGCAAGCAGACCACTCGGCTGTGGCGATCCCAGGCGCCCTGGTATGAGCAGCCCCTGGCCGTGCTGGACACCCAGCGCGTATTGTTGAGCCGCGAGCAGACGGAAACGCCGCCCAATTTGTACTTGAAGACGCTTGGCGAGCAGGATGGCTTGCGCCAGCTGACCTTCTTCCAGCACCCCACCCCGCAGCTGAAAGGCGTGCAGAAACAGCAACTGCGTTACAAGCGCGCCGATGGCGTCGATCTGACCGCCACGCTGTACCTGCCGCCCGGCTATGAGGCAAAACGCGATGGTCCGCTGCCGATGCTGATGTGGGCCTACCCAGCCGAGTTCAAAAGCGCGGATGCCGCCGGGCAAGTCACCGATTCGCCGTATCGTTTCAACCGCGTCGGCTACTGGGGGCCGGAAGCCATGCTGGCGCGAGGCTATGCCGTATTGGATGATCCGAGCATGCCCATCATCGGCGCAGGCAAGCAGGAACCCAACGACAGCTATTTGCCGCAGTTGAAGATGGACGCGCAGGCGGCAGTGGACGAGGTGGTGCGGCTGGGCGTGGCGGACCGCGACCGCATCGCCATCGGCGGCCACTCCTATGGCGCCTTCATGACAGCCAATCTGCTGGCGCATACCCGGCTGTTCCGCGCCGGCATCGCCCGCTCCGGCGCTTACAACCGCACCCTGACGCCATTCGGCTTCCAATCGGAGGAACGCAATTTCTGGCAGGCCAAGGACGTCTACCAGACGATGTCGCCATTCAATTACGCCGATCAGATCAAGGATGCGCTGCTGCTGATCCATGGCGAGGCCGACAACAATCCCGGCACCTTCCCCATCCAAAGCGAGCGCTTATACCAGGCACTGCAAGGCCTGGGCGGCACCGTGCGGCTGGCGATGCTGCCGGCGGAAAGCCACGGCTACCGCGCGCGTGAATCCATCCTGCACATGCTCTGGGAGGAAGACCGCTGGCTGGACCAATACGTCAAGCATGCCAAACCGCGCGAGACGCCATAGTTCGGCCAGATAGCCGACTGCCGTAACCAAGGCCCTGCCCATCAGGGCCTTTTTCATTTCTCAAGCCGGCATGCCGCTCGCAAGCGCTCTTTTGAATGTGGAGATTGCTATACACACACATTTCCCTTGCATTCCAATTTTGTGTGTACAAAATAAATCATGACAGGCAGCAAGCTCTATCCATTAGGTCAGCAAGGCGGTAAATTCCATGCGCGACGATAAAGCCCACCGTATCCACATCGAGCAGCCCGGCCGCCCCAGGCTGTATCAGTTCGATGACCTGCCCGGCTATGAAATGGTAGGGGTCATCACCCAGGCCGGGCGAAGCGGCGCGCTGGTAAAGAAAATCCGCAGCGGCGTGTACTACATGGCCAATTCCGGCATGCTGCGGCCGCTGGACCAGCGGCAAGTGAAAATGGCGATGGGCCTGTCATCCGGCGCCGGCGCGCCGGTCAAAATGCAAGGCGGCGCTCGCCACAATGTCTATCTGGACGCGGAGAGCATAGACATCGCCCTGGCGCTGGGCGACGGCAATATCAGCAGAGGCATCCGCCACGCGCTGAAAATCAGCGTCGCGGCAGACTGCTCCGAATCCTGAAATTTAAGATGCGCGCTTGAGGCGCCACAAGAAAAAGGCAGGCCGGATGGCCTGCCTTTCGCATCGACATAAGCAAACGGATCAGCCGTACTGCCGCGCGAAATCCTGCATGAAATTGACCAAGGACTTCACGCCCTCAATCGGCATCGCGTTATAGATGGACGCGCGCATGCCGCCCACCGCGCGATGGCCTTTCAGCTGCGCCAAGCCATTCTTGCGCGCTTCCAGCAGGAAGATTTCGTCCAGCGCCTCGTCCTTCAGCTTGAACACCACGTTCATCTTGGAGCGGAAGGGCTGCTCGATATGCGTGGAGTAGAAACCTTGGCTGCTGTCGATGACGTGGTACAGCAGTCCGGCTTTTTCCTCGTTGCGGGTGGCGATGCCCTTGACGCCGCCCTGCTCCTTCAGCCACTTGAACACCAGGCCGGCGATGTAGATCGGGTAAGTGCCCGGCGTGTTGTACATCGAGTCCGCGTCGGCGTGGACCTGATAATTCAGCATGGTCGGAATGTCGGCGCGCGCCTTGCCCAACAGGTCTTCGCGAATCACCAGCACAGTCAGGCCAGACGGGCCGATGTTCTTTTGCGCACCGGCATAGATCATGCCGAAACGGCTGACGTCGATCTCGCGCGACAAAAAATCCGACGACATGTCGCAAACCAGCGGCACGCCATGCTGCTCGGACGGGATGTAGGGAAATTGCAGGCCGCCTATGGTTTCGTTCGAGGTGTAGTGCAGATAGGCGGCGTTTGGATCGCGCTGCCAGCTGGACTCTTCCGGGATGTAGGAGAAATTGCGGTCTTCGCTGCTGGCAGCGACATTGACCTTGGCGTAGCGCTTCGTTTCCTTGATCGCCAGCTTGGACCAATGGCCGGTGTTGACGATGTCCACGCTGTCTTTATCGCCCAGCAGGTTCAAGGGCACCATGGCGAACTGCAGCGAAGCGCCGCCTTGCAGGAACAGCACCTTGTAGCCGGCCGGGATGTGCATCAGTTCGCGCAGATCATGCTCGGCATCATGGATGATTTCCATGAACTCCTTGCCGCGATGGCTCATCTCCATCACGCTCATGCCGGAGCCGTGCCAGTCCAGCAGTTCGCTCTGCGCTTCGGCCAGCACGGCGTGCGGCAGCACGGCGGGACCTGCGGAAAAGTTGTACACCTTGGCCATGGTCTTTCCTCTGTTGTCTTTGTCCGATTTATTGTTTAAATGGCGGCGTCAGCCGCGCATCGCAATAGCACCGCATGAAAAAACCGGCGTCATCCCCAGGGGAAGCGCCGGTTTGCTTTCCATTCCGCATGCCGAGCCTGCTCAATTGCTCAACAGGAAGTGGGCGCGCGCCACCGCTACCGGCTTGGAGCGGTCTTCCTGCCAGGCTTCGATCAGCACGTGCGCCACCCGCTTGCCCTGCTTGGTGATTTCGCACTGCGCAAACAGCGTTTGCGGACGGCCTGGACGCAGGTAGTCCAGCGAAAAATCGACGATCTTCGGCGCTTCCAGCGATTCGCGATTCCACATCAGATGTATCATCGCCGCGCTCTCCATGAAACCGCCGATCAAGCCGCCATGCAGCGCCGGCAGCGAAGTATTGCCGACATTGCGTGCCAGAAACGGCAGCTCGAAGCGCAGCTCGCCGGCTTCGTCCTCGGCCATCACCGTGCCCATCAGCTTGACGTAAGGCAGCGAATCGACGATCTCGGCAAAGGCCTTGCGGTCGCGCAGCTCGGCGAAACGTTGCATGAATTCGCTCATCATGGCTGAGCCTCCTGCAACATCGGCGTGCGGCTGGACTCGCGCATGAAGGTCGCCACGCCATGGGCGATCGGGTCTGCCGGATTGTCGTGATAGCACACCGCGCGGGTGAAAGCGATCTGGCTGGCCAGCCGGTAGCATTCGGCGGTGCAGTGAATGGCTTTGCCCGGCGTGGCGGACTTCAGGTAGTCGATGCGCAGATCCAGCGTGGCAATCGTTTCAATACTGGGCAGATGCGCGGTGACGGCGATGGCGCTGCAGGTATCGACCAGCGAGGTGATCACCCCGCCGTGCAGGATGCCGGTGGCCGGATTGCCGACCAGGTCTTCGCGCCATTGCAGTTTCAGCGTGGGCTTGCGGCCGTCGGTGCCGACGTACTCGAAGCCCAGCGTCGCGCAGTGCGGGAAGGAGACGAAGAGCTGGCTCATCGCCTCCAGCACGCGGGGATTGGCGGGAGTCGGAATCATCACGCCTCGCCCTGCTCCGGCGCGGCATCGCCCTCACCTTCGACTTCCTCGCACTCTGCCTCGGACTCGGCCACGATCTCCAGACCGATCAGCTTTTCGCCCTCGTCCAGATTGATCAGGCGCACGCCCTGGGCCGAACGGCCGGTTTCGCGCACTTCCGCCACCTTGGTGCGGATCAGCACGCCGCCGGTGGTGATCAGCATGATGTCGTCGCTTTCTTCCACCAGGCTGGCCGCCACCAGCTTCAGGCCGGTCTTGTCGGTCAGATCCATGGCGATCACGCCTTGGGTGCCGCGGCTGGTCAAGCGGAAGTCGCCCACGCAGGTGCGCTTGCCGTAGCCGCCGTCGCTGGCGGTCAGCACCATTTGCTGTTCGGAATTGCTGACCAACAGCGAAATCACTTGCTGCTCATCGCCCAGCATCATGCCGCGCACGCCGGTGGCGTTGCGGCCCATCGGGCGGACGTCGGTCTCGCTGAAGCGCACGGCTTTGCCGGCGTCGGAGAACAGCATGATCTGGTCGTCGCCGTGGGTCAGCGCCACGCCGATCAGATTGTCGCCGTCTTCCAGGTTCACCGCGATAATACCGGCGGTGCGCGGGCGCGAGAAGTCCACCAGCGGCGTCTTCTTCACCGTGCCGCTGGCCGTGCACATGAATACATACTGGTCGTCGCGGAATTCCTTGACCGGCAGCAGCGCGTTGATCTTCTCGCCCTCTTCCAGCGGCAGCACGTTGACCATGGGTTTGCCGCGGCTCTGGCGGCCGCCTTGCGGCAGGTCGTACACCTTGCGCCAGTAGCAGCGGCCGCGGCTGGAGAAGCACAGCACGTAATCGTGGGTATTGGCCACGAACAACGTTTCGATGAAGTCGTCGTCCTTGGTGGCCGCCGCCTGCTTGCCGCGGCCACCGCGGCGCTGGGCGCTGTAGTCGTCGATAGGCTGGGCCTTGATGTAGCCGGTGTGCGAAATCGTGACCACCATGTCCTGCGGGGTGATCAGGTCTTCGATATTGATATCGCCGCCGTACGGCTCGATCTCGGAACGGCGCGGATCGCCAAACTGGGTGCGGATGGCGGTCAGCTCGTCGCTGATGATCTGGTTGATGCGCTCCGGGCGGGCCAGGATGTCCAGCAGGTCCAAAATCACATCCATGATCTCGCGGTATTCGCCGACGATCTTGTCCTGCTCCAGGCCGGTCAGGCGCTGCAGGCGCATGTCCAGAATGGCTTGGGCCTGGGTGTCGGACAGATGGTAGCCATCTTCCTTCATGCCGTAGGCCGGGTCGATGTTTTCCGGACGCGCCTTGTCGCCTTCGACGCGGGACAGCATGTCTTCCACCAGCGACGAGCGCCAGGCGCGCGCCATCAGCGCGGCCTTGGCTTGCGGCGGCGCCTCGGAGCCCTTGATCAGCGCGATGATCTCGTCCACATTGGACAAGGCCACGGCCAGGCCTTCCAGGATGTGGCCGCGTTCGCGCGCTTTACGCAGTTCAAAGATGGTGCGGCGGGTCACCACTTCGCGGCGGTGACGCAGGAATTCCACCAGAATCTGCTTCAGATTCAACAGGCGCGGCTGGCCGTCCACCAGCGCCACCATATTCATGCCGAAGCTGTCCTGCAGCTGGGTCATCTTGTACAGATGGTTCAGCACCACTTCCGGCACTTCGCCGCGCTTCAGTTCGATCACCACGCGCATGCCGGACTTGTCCGACTCGTCGCGCAGGTCGGAGATGCCCTCGATCTGCTTGTCGCGCACCAGTTCGCTGATGCGTTCCAGCAGGCGGGCCTTGTTCACCTGGTACGGAATCTCGTCGACGATGATCGCTTCGCGGTCGCCCTTGCCGATCGGCTCCACATGGGTGCGCGCGCGCATGATCACGCGGCCGCGGCCGGTGCGGTAGCCTTCCTTGACGCCGGCCGTGCCATAGATGATGCCGGCAGTGGGGAAATCCGGCGCCGGGATGATGTCGATCAGCTCATCTATCGTCATGTCGCTATTGGCCAGCAGAGCCAGACAAGCATCGATGACTTCATTCAGGTTGTGCGGCGGAATATTGGTGGCCATGCCCACAGCGATGCCGGACGCGCCGTTGACCAGCAGGTTCGGGATCTTGGCCGGCAGAATCAGCGGCTCATGCTCGGAGCCGTCGTAGTTGGGGCCAAAATCCACGGTTTCTTTGTCGATGTCAGCCAGCAGCTCGTGCGCGATGCGCGCCATGCGGATTTCGGTGTAACGCATGGCGGCGGCGTTGTCGCCGTCCACCGAGCCGAAGTTGCCCTGGCCATCCACCAGCGGGTAACGCAAGGAGAAGTCCTGCGCCATCCGCACGATGGTGTCGTACACGGCGGAGTCGCCGTGCGGGTGGTATTTACCGATCACGTCGCCAACGATACGTGCCGATTTTTTGTAGGCGCGGTTCCAGTCGTTGGACAGTTCGTGCATGGCGTACAGTACCCGGCGATGCACCGGCTTCAGGCCGTCGCGCACGTCTGGCAGCGCCCGGCCTACGATCACGCTCATCGCGTAATCCAGGTAAGAACGGCGCATCTCCTCTTCGAGGCTGATGGGAAGCGTTTCCTTGGCGAACTGGTTATCGGTCATAAGTGTCTTGATTCGTAAGAATGATCCGGCCGAAGCGAAGCAAGCGCCCGTCGCACTGGCGATTCGGGGCCGCCGGGCGCGCTGGCCGACGTGATGTGACAATCCCTCCATTCTACCACGAAAGACTGTGTGCATGCCCTCTTGCCACGCGCATGCGGCCTTGGCGCGCAGGGCCGCTGGGCAGGGGACTTTATGGAAACACTCACTTCATCTTCGATTGTCCAGTTTATGGCGCGAGGCTTGGCCAAGCCGCCAGAGTCGTCTCGGAACAATATGACTTGAGTGGAATAGAGATAAAAAAAGGAGGGCCGCAGCCCTCCGCAAGTCTTGTAGCCAGGAGTGTTACAAGAAAAACTCAGTTCCAGCCTTGCGGCAGCTTGTAGCCGGCAAACTTCTGCTTGGTATAGGCCTTGAACGCCGGGGAGTTGTAGGCGGCGATCACGTCTTTGGCCCAAGGCTTGCCCGCATCGGCGGCGCGCACCACGCCCCAGTTCACATAGGCATAGCTCTTTTCCTGATACACCGCCTCGGTCAGCTTGATGCCGGAGCTGGTGGCGTAGTTGCCGTTGATCACAGCGAAGTCCACATCGCTGCGCGAGCGCGGCAGCTGGGCGGCTTCCAGCGGGATGATCTTCACTTTCTTCACGTTCTCGGCGATGTCGCGCTCGGAGGCGGTCAGCGGGTTGACGCCCGGCTTCAGCTTGACCCAGCCCAGATCGTTCAGCATCACCAGGGCGCGGGCGAAGTTGGACGGGTCGTTAGGCGCAGCCAGGGTCACGCCGGCCTTGGCGTCCTTCAACGACTTCAGCTTGCCCGGGTAGATGCCCAGCGGTGCGGTCGGCACCTGGAACACTTCTTTCAGGGACAGCTTGTGCTCCTTGGCGAAGTTGTCGAGGTAAGGCTTGTGCTGGAATACGTTCACATCCAGCGAACCTTCCTGCAGCGCCAGATTGGGGCGCACATAGTCGGTGAACTCCACCAGCTTCACGGCATAGCCTTGCTTTTCCAGCTGCGGCTTGATCGATTGCTTCACCATGTCGCCAAAGTCGCCCACGGTAGTGCCGATGACGATTTCCTTCTTGGCCGGATCGGCGGCCAGCACTTGGCCTGCCAGGGCCAGGCCCACTACGGATGCGGCAACGGCCTTGATAACGAATCTACGCATTGTTCTCTCCTTTAAATTTGCGCGTCTTGAAAATCAGCGTTTGTCTAGCTTGGCCGCCAGGCGATTGCCCAACAGCTGAATAATCTGAACCAGCACGACCAGCAGCAGCACCATGGCCACCATCACATCGGTCTGGAAGCGGTAGTAGCCGTAGCGGATGGCCAAATCGCCGATGCCGCCGCCGCCCACCACGCCCGCCACCGCGGTGTAGCTGAGGAAGCTGATGGTCAGAATGGTCAGGCTGGAAATCAGGCCGGAACGCCCTTCGTTCACCAGCACCTTGAAGATGATCTGCAGCGGGCTGGCGCCCATCGCCTCGGCCGCCTCCACCACGCCGCGCGGAATCTCGCGCAGCGTCTGCTCCACCAGGCGGGCAAAGTACGGAATGGCGGCGAAAGCCAGCGGCACCGAAGCCGCCACCGGGCCAATGGTGCTGCCCACCAGCGCGCGGGTCAGCGGAATCAATACCACCATCAGGATGATGAAGGGGAAGGAACGCACCAGGTTCACCAGCCAGCTCAAGACGCCGTTGACGGCGCGATTGGCGAACAGCTGCCCCGGCTGCGACAGGTACAGGATCACGCCCAGCGGACCGCCAAACACGATGGCGGCAGCGAGGCCGATGCCCAGCATCACACCGGTTTCCTTGCAGGCCTGCCAGATTTCCGGCGCCATCGATTGCAGATTCAGCAACGCTTCGTTCAGGGTTACGGCATCCATTTACGCGGCCTCCAGCAGCGAGCGGGCCAGATCGGAATCGGCTTCCACTTCGGAATTGTCAACGTCCACAATTTCCACCACGCGGCCCTGGTCCAATACCGCGGCGCGGTGGCAGATGCTGCGCACCACATGCATTTCGTGAGTGACGATCACGATGGTGACGCCAAAGCGCGCGTTGATGTCTTTCAGGCAGTCAAGGATGGATTGGGTGGTTTTGGGGTCCAGCGCGGAAGTCGGCTCGTCAGCCAGGATCACATGCGGCCGCGGCGCCAAGGCGCGGGCAATGCCGACACGCTGCTTCTGGCCGCCGGACAGCTGGGCCGGATAATGGTTGGCGCGGTCTTCCAGGCCGACAATGGCCAGGCACTCCGCCACGCGCTTCTCGATGTCCGCCTTGCTCCAGCCGGCGATTTCCAGCGGGAAGGCCACGTTGCCGGCTACGGTGCGGTTGGCCAGCAGATTGAATTGTTGGAACACCATGCCGATGTTTTGACGGGCGGTTCGCAGTTGCTTGGCGTTCAGGCTGGTCAGATCCTGCCCATCCACGATGACGGCGCCAGCGTCTGGGCGTTCCAGCAGATTGATCAGACGCAACAAGGTGGACTTGCCGGCGCCGGAGAAGCCGATCAGGCCAAAGACTTCGCCCTGGCGAATCGACAACGAGGTTTCCGCCACGGCATCAAACCAGCCGCCTTCCGGGCGGCGGAACCGTTTGCAGACATTTTGCAGATGAATCATTCCTAACACTCCCAAAGCATAAAGCCCGCCGATAGCTGCGGCGGGCTTTGCTGTGGAAATCTTCGGATGATCCGGAAGATTAAATGTAGACAGATTGAGATGATGCTGGGTCTGTCTACCCACGCTTTAGCTGTTTTACGCCCGCAAGCTGTGTTCAAATCGGCGATAAATTTGATTGAGATTGAACATCTTTTTTCGCTTAGCGTCAACCACCTTTTGAAAGATTATATAAAACTGTCTCCATATCGCAAAAAGTGCTTTGCAATATGAAAAACCGTTCTTTATTAAGCACTTTTTGTTTTATCTGAAATGATCACGCCTTGCCGCCTTCCCGATCAGGATAGACTGAGTTGCGCATACAGCGGCAGATGATCGGACAGGCCAGACCATGGCCTGCCAGACAGTACCCTTGCCGACTCCACCTTCAAGCCGCGCACATAGATGCGGTCCAATGCCAGCATCGGCATCCGCGCCGGAAAGCTCTGCGCGTGGCCGCCATACAATTGCAGAAACACCTCGTCCAAACCCAACTCGCCCTTCAGCAAGGCGCTAGCCTCGCCGCGCCAGTCGTTGAAATCGCCAGCCAGAATCAGCGGTTGGTGCTCCGCAATGGCTTCCTGCACATAGCGAGCTAAACCCCGGTACTGCTTGCGCCGGTCAAATGCCAGCAAATTGAAGTGCCCGCACAACGCCACCACCGGCTGCGCCCAGCCATCCGGCTGCACCAGGCATTGCAGCACGCCACGGCTCTCAAAACGATTGACCGAAATATCGCGGTTGCACCACTCCCCCACGCGAAACCGCGTCAACAAGGCATTGCCGTGATGGCCATGGTCATAACTGGCGTTCAGGCCATATACGGCGCGGTGTGCCAGGCGGCTGGCCAGGAAATGGTGCTGCGGCTGGACAGGCCAGCGCTGATGGCTAAGCGCCCGCGCCAGATTACGGCCTTGCACCTCCTGCAAAAACAGCAAGTCCGGCGCCAGATCCGCCAGCGCCTCGGCCATGTCGCCCACGCGCACATGGCGGTTCAGCGGAGACATTCCTTTGTGGATGTTATAGGTTATGACGCTGATATTCTTCATATGAAAACATCAAGTTAAACCACAATGATCATGTTGTGCATGAAGAAAAAAGCAGAAAGTGGGTCATTAAAAACCAAAGACTTAGAGGCGTATTTCGAGAGTCACCTTCCCATTCTCATTATGATCATACACCCCCAAGCACTCTCTCTGACGGCAACGCCATGCCCATCGATTCGGCGCCACGAGTGGACTTGCCCGACTCCTGCAGGCAATCCAGATTTGAACAATCCAGTTAGCACTTTCGGAGTTCATTAGGCAACTCTGGTACAGGAGCCCACCGGCAGAACCCAGTCCCAAAGGACAGGGAGAAGAACTGCCCCATAACCTACAGTGGAGCTACCCCATAACGGTGACTGGTGTTGTTCAGGTCGCCAGCACGGGGGCTGCATCGCCATTTCCAACAGAAGCAAGCAGACCTAAACCGCACCTGCGCCAGCTTGGACTTGGGAAGACGATTGGAAGTCACATCAACTGCGTTGAATCCACTGGAGATTTTCTTATGGAAAAAACAGGCCTGTATTTGCTTAAGCTGAGCTTCACTCCCGAAAAAGGCATGACTGGCGCAGGCTCCATGACGCTTGCCGTAACGGTGAATGCCTCCACCGGCGCTCTGCACGGCCAGGCACATGGTTCCATTCTGGAAGGTACGCAGCACTCCCCGACCTTCACCGCCCCGGCCATCGGCGCCATGCATAGCACTGGCTTTGGCCACATCACCAAGGTTGGCGCGGTTCATGGCGAAGCCGCCGTATCCGTCGCCCCGCCGGCGATCGGCACCTACCTTGCCCCCTTCTCCGCCAGCTTTGGCCTCGGCGCCGACTGGACTGGCCAAGGCCAATTCACTGTAGGCACCCACACCTACAAGTGTGATGTGAAGATGGTGGATTAAGCTGGCCCCTTGACTGCTGGTGTTGAGGAGCAGGCTTATGAAGCAGCCCGAACTGGCGCAGTTCGGGCTGTTTTCATTGCGAGGCCCATGCCTGGCAACTGGTGCATTTCGTCCTACTCTACCTCCCCACAACAAGCGCCCCAGCCTCTACCGTACTGGTTTTAATATCATTTTTATACACACGACAATTGCCGTTTTCACCCAGCGCCTCCGCGAGGCTTGGTCTGCGCGCCTGGGCAGCGGATTGTTACCATGATGTAAATTAGGTAGAATGCTCTATCTATCAAACTCAACATCCTACAGCTGGACACCCTTCGGACAGGTCGCGCGTCTGGCAGGACAGCGATACCACCCCCATGCAACAGCGGGCAGCTTCGCATGCCCATTCTGGCAGGAATCAATATGCGCAAACTCCTTATCCTGCTGCCATTGGCGCTTAGCAGCGCCCCGCTGGCAGCCTCTTCTCTCCCCTCCTACGATTTTGCTGTCAAACCGGCTCATACGCCTGCAAATCGCCCCAACCCATTTGAAGCAAACAGCAAAAAACAAGCGCTGGAAGTGGGTCCGCGCGTCCCGCTAGGCAACCTCGACAAGACGTGGCTGGAGATGAACGCCTCCAAGCCAGTCGATGGCGACATGCGCTCGCCCAATGCCCATTGGGAACAGCCGCATGGCTACCAAGCCATTCCAGCCTGGCGCAGAGACTTTCCCGGCCAACCCATGACGCCGGGACTGGGAATCGACCCGCAAACGGGGAAAAAACGCGCCATCCCCATGCACATGCTGCAGCCCCTCCCGCCTTACCAGAACCGCTAAGCGCAATCACAGCCCCGCAGCCTGGCACGAAACTGGTTTGTCACGCCAATCCTGCATCGGCCTTAGCCGCCAGCCACTGCCGCGGCGCTTGGCCAACATGCCGACGAAAGGCGCGGGCCAAGGCGGAGGCGCTGTCATACCCCACTTGACCAGCAATCCAGTCCATCGGCTTGCCCTGCAGCAGCCAGCGCTGGGCCAAGCCGATGCGCCAACTTGCCAGATAATGCGCGGGCGTCTGTCCCATCACCTCATGAAAGCGCGCTGCAAACCGCGGCCGCGACATCGCCGCGGCGACGGCCATGCCTTCCACTGTCCAGGGCTGCTCAGGCTTGGCATGAATAGCGGCCAGGGCGCGCGATAACTGTCTATCACCCAGCGCGGCCAGCAGTCCGGTATCCAGACGCGATTCGGCCATCATCTGGCGCATCACCCTCAGCAACAACACCTCAAACAGACGATTCACCGATGCCACCCTGCCCGGCAACTCACAACGGGTTTCATCCCGCAAACAGCCGATCAAGGCAGCAGTAGCCCCTAGCTCGCCAGCGGGAAGCCACAGCACATCGGGCAAGGCGCGGGCCAAGGGGTTGTCCACATCCAGGCCAAACCGGACCGACGCGCAGGCCAGCTCCGGCGGCTGTTCGGCATCCGGCTCAAAGCGATGCGGCAAGGGGCGCGGAAAACAAAGCAGGCCGGGCGTATCGAACCGATAGCGGCCGTGCCCTGGCACCAGCACGTCCATGCGGCCGCCAGTGAGAATATGAAACTGCCCCAGCCCCGCTCCGCTGCCCGGGTCGCCGTCACCGCCCAAGCTCACCACGGAGCAAAGCCGCCCGCTGTAGAACAAGCCGGCGGACAGTCGAAACACGTCTAGCACATCGGAAAGCGGGTCCATGGGATGAGTGGGTCCTGGTGGAGTTTGGCTTCAAACAACCCAGGCAAGACTACAGGCGCCCGGTCAGAGAGATGATAAACCGCCGTAGACGATTGGTATGGAAATTGAGACGCCCTGTCGACCGCTTATGGAGTCAAAAGTCCATGATGCAAAGTGTGCGGAACAGCTTCCGCCACCCCAACCAAAAAAGGAATCTATCATGACCCGCATCCCCAACGTCACCGACCAGCAAGCCAGCCCGCAAACCCAGGCCGTGTTTGCCGAAGTCAAAAACCTGTTCGGCATGGTGCCCAATCTGATTCGCACCCTGGCCCAATCGCCTGCCGCGCTCGACGCCTATCTAAAATTTTCCGGCGCGCTATCCCAGGGCGCGTTGGCGCCTGCCGACCGCGAGCGCATCGCGCTAGGCGTGGCCCAGGCCAATCGTTGCGCTTACTGCCTGTCCGCCCACAGCCTGATCGCCAAGGGCGCCGGCCTGTCGCCCGAATCCATCGCCGCCGCGCGCCAGGGGGAAGGCAATGCGGTTGCGGTTTTTGCCCGTCAAGTCACGGAAAAGCGCGGCGCCATCAGCCACGAAGACCTGCAGGCAGCCCGCGCCGCGGGATTGGGGGACGCGCAGTTAGTCGAGATCGTGGCCGGCGTGGCGCTGAATGTGCTGACCAACTACATCAACAACGTTGCGCAAACGGAAATCGACTTCCCCGTGGTTGCGCTCTGACAATCCACTCGCGGCGACAAACAGGCCGTCTTTTAAGCGAGATGGGCGGCAAACCATCAGGATATGCGGCCACCCCATCCTTGCGCCGCCACGTCTGCCGTCTTCCGAGAGAAAAGCACGCCATCTGGCGTGCTTTTTCTATCCCAATCTTGAGTCCGCCACTGCGGATATCAAAGCTGGAAATTTTCGATGCGGGTCACATGCGGCAGCCCCAACACATGAATGCAATTCATCCATCGCCTGCAAAATGATCTTTTGCCTTTCGGTCCACCAGATTGTCTAATGCGTGTTACGACAATAAATTGCTTGGCGACTAAGATGATTCGCGATGGCATGGCCGCGCGCATACAGGGGAACAGATGACACACGCTAAATCATTGGCCGAATGGCAGCGCAGCCATCCTTTGATCACGGAGATGATGGCGCTGCAGGAATGCAGCTGGTTTAACCCCGGCATCGCCCCCGCGGCGGAAGGCCTTGCCGATGTCGGCCTGTCTGCGGCGGATGTGGCCGATGCCTCCGCCAGACTGCAGCGCTTTGCCGCCTACTTCCGCCAGGCCTTTCCGGAAACCGCAGCCAGCGCCGGCATTCTGGAGTCGCCCTTGCTTGCCATACCCGCTTTTCAAGACGCGCTAGGCCGCCGCCATGGCATGGACTTATCCGGCCGGCTTTGGCTGAAGGCGGACAGCCAGTTGCCGATTTCTGGCTCGATCAAGGCGCGCGGCGGCATCTATGAAGTGCTCAAGCATGCCGAGGATCTGGCGCTGCAGCACAAACTGCTGAGTCTGGATGACGACTACGCCAAACTGGACAGCCCCGCTGCGCGCGCCCTGTTCAGCCGCTACAAGATCGCGGTCGGCTCCACCGGCAACCTGGGCTTATCGATTGGCATCATCGGCGCCAAACTGGGTTTTCACACAACGGTCCATATGTCGGCCGACGCCCGCCAATGGAAAAAAGACACGCTGCGCGCCCACGGCGTGACGGTGATCGAATATCCATCCGACTACAGCGCAGCGGTGGCGCAAGGCCGCCAGCAGGCGCAAAGCGACCCGGCCTGCCATTTTGTCGATGATGAAAATTCCACCAGCTTGTTCCTCGGCTATGCTGTGGCCGCACAGCGGCTGAAAGCACAGCTGGATGCGGCCGGCGTGGTAGTGGACGCCGCGCATCCGCTATTCGTTTACCTGCCTTGCGGCGTAGGCGGCGGCCCCGGCGGCGTGGCCTTCGGCCTGAAGCTGACCTTTGGCGATGCCGTCCATTGCCTGTTTGCCGAACCCACCCACTCGCCGTGCATGTTGCTGGGCGTCTACACCGGCCTGCACGATCACGTTTCCGTGCAGGATTTCGGCATCGACAACCGCACCGCGGCAGACGGCCTGGCGGTAGGCCGGCCATCCGGATTCGTCGGGCGCGCCATGCAGCGGCTGATCGATGGCTACTACACCGTAAGCGATGAGGAACTGTTCCGGCTTTTGGCGATGATGGAACACACGGAAGGCCTGCGGCTGGAGCCGTCCGCCCTGGCCGGCGCACCCGGCATCGTCCGCATACAGGCTGAAACCCAGCGCTACCGCGCTCGGCTGGGCCTGACGCCGGAGCGCATGGCCCAAGCCAACCACCTGATCTGGGCCACCGGCGGCGGCATGGTGCCTGCGGCGGAAATGGACGCTTACCTGGCGCGCGGCCGGGCGCTGCAGGCCTAAGCCATGCGTCCGCCCCGGCTGGATGGCGCACAGCTCGCCAATCTGCATACGTTTCTGACGGTGGCCCGCCACCTCAGCTTCGCGCGCGCCGCCGCGGAACTATGTCTGACGCCCAGCGCCGTCAGCCACCGCATTGCGCGGCTGGAACACGCGCTCGGCTACCCGCTATTCCTGCGCCTGACCCGGCACATCCGCATGACGGCCGACGGCGAGCGGATTTACGCGGTTTTACAACGCGGCATGGGCGAACTGGACGCCGCCCTGCAGCCGCAGTCCGACGCTCCCGCCGGGCGGCTGAGGCTGCATGCCCACCCCTCCATCGCCCACTGCTGGCTGACGCCACGGCTGGCAGACTTTTGCGAACACTACCCGCAGATCGAACTGGAAGTCCGCACCGGCAACGACGACGCAGATTTCCGCGCCGGCGGCGTTGATCTGGCGCTTTGCTACGCGGATGGCGCCTTTCCCGGCCTGGCCAGCATCAAACTGATGGACGAGCAGATGGCGCCGGTATGCAGCCCGCAATACGCCGCGAGATACGGGCTGCGGGGCAACCATCTGGCGCTGAGCCGCTGCGTGCTGCTGCATGACGCCCACGCCTGGCGCCATGCGGCTTACAACGCGGAATGGCAGCTGTGGGCACGCGCAGCCGGCCGCGAAGCCCACCTGCCAGCCGCCAGCCTCACCTTCGACCGTTCCGACCTGTGCCTGGCCGCAGCCATCCACCATGCGGGCATCGCCATTGGCCGCCGCCGGCTGGTCCAGCCCCTGCTGGACGAAGGCAAGCTGGTCATGCCGCTGGGCGGTTTCATCCCCGCCGGCCATTACGACTACTACCTGGCTCACCCGCCCGGCCCGACATCCGCCAGACTGCAGGCCCTCATCAACTGGCTGCGCGGGCAAGCGGGCTGATCCACCCCAGGCTCGCTCCTGCTGGCTGTCGACGGGAAGCGCCGCCAGCGATGCGAAGTGACAGAAACCAAGCCCGTGCTTGCCTATCCGGCCAGCATGGCTCCCGCCTTCTCATTCCGGCGTAAAACGAACGCCGCAGCAGAATGACAAAATGACCAACAAAATCCATTATTTTGACAATGGCATTTTTTGATCTAAATATTTGATTGTGCGCTCCGTTTTCACCGTCACTCTCACAACCTTGCCAGCCACTCAGCGCGCTCAACGAGAAAGGATACCGCGATGATAAGCAGCCTCTCCGCTTCCCCGGCATTGCCCGCCAGGCCCATCCGCGCAGACAGCTCAAACATCGACAGCCAGATCGCCAACCTGGAACAGCAGCTGCAGCAATTGAAAGAACAGTTGCAGAGCTTGCAGAACGGAGGGCAAGCGGCCAGCACCCGCAGCAAACAGGAGCAGGAGAAATTGGCAGAACAGCTCAAGCAACAGATTGCGGAACTGGAAGCCGAGATTACTCAGCTCAAGGGCCAAAAGGAGCAGCAGGAAGAACGTCCCGCCAATCATCACGGGCGTACCCCTGGCGGCAAAAAGCAGAATGGACAAAGCGCCATAGACGACTTCGCCTGACGGTTTTCGCATGCAGGAAACCGCAAGCCAGGCGCTGTTGCCAGGCCGCCGGCAGGGCCACCATCTGGTTCTGCCGCCTGTGAGGTCAGCCCTTGCCCAGATAACGGGCCGCCAGCGCGTCCACTCGCTCGCCGCCGCTCTCGCGCAGCTGGGCCAACAAGGCATCCGGCAAGCTGCCATCGGCCTGGGTGCGCAGCTGCGGAATGAAGTCATCCAGCGAATGCTTGCCCTGGCTGGCGGATTGCAGGGCTTGGTCCAATTCGGCAAAGAAGGTGGCGCCCTGCGAATAAAACAAGGGGTAAACCGATTGATCCCCATCCCGGTAGCGCTGCTGCAACGCAATCAGTCCTTGGGCGACAGGCGCCTCCGGCTTGATGAACAAGCGCCACACTTTTTCCTTTTCCGTCTCCGGCAGCGTGCTCTGCCGCATCACCTTCAAGCCGTAGTAATGAGCCAAACCCTCCGCCATCCAGGTGCTGCCTTGCCTCACCTCGCCCAGCGCCAGCAGCTGATGGGCCTGCTCATGCGCCAGCAAAGCCAGCAGAAAAGAGTCCCGCGCGGCGGTCTCGCGCGGATAGTTGGCCAGCAGGCCGTGCAGCCCACCCGCTCCAAACGCGCTGCTTGCGTTATTCCGCCCCAGCATCACCACCAGCAAATCATCGGCAAACAGCGCATGGGCGGCGGGCTGCGGGAAAATACGGCGCAGCGCATTCAGCGCCTCCGCGTGCAAGTCCAGCAACCCGCGCCCCATCACCCGCTCCAGATCATCGGCGACATATCGCACTCGCAACCCGGCCACTTGCCGGACCGTCTCCTGCGTTTTCCCTATCGCGTAAAACTCCGGCGCCTGGCCAGCCGCCGGGATGGCCGCCAATGACTCGGCCTGGCCCGGCACGCGGATGCGCAATGTCGCGGCGGCCTCCCGGCCCGGCTCAGCAAGCAATGCCGTGGGCGACGAAAGCAAGACCCAGCCGGGAAAGCCCAGGCTCTGCTGCAATGAAACATTAGCGCCATCGGGCGGCGGCGTCTTCAGCGCGACGCGCCACTCCACCTGCCTGCATTGTGGCGGCAGGCGCCAGCGGCCCATTCCGTCATGCGCCAGCGGCTGGCCGTCGCAACGCACATCCACAATCTGCGACGACTGGCCATAAGCCGACGCCCGCGCCTCCAGCGCGTTGCCGTGCTCAGCCGGCAAATCCAGCCGGAACACAGGCGGTAGATCCTGTGCCGGATCGTAGAAAACGGAATAATCGGCCAGTGCGGGCCCGGCAGATACACAGCCCAGCCAGGCCGCCAGTAGAGGAAATCGCATGCGTGATCCCGCGGATAAAAGCCTATGGACCGCCACGCGGAGGGATGGTTTCAGGGCGCCATCGCTTATGCGGTCCAGAAAACAAACCGCGCGCCACTCCGCGCGGATGGCACGCGCCATCCATAAAGCATAAAAGCCGCCAGCACAGACGCTGGCGGCTTTTGCGTTCATTCATCGAGGCTCGCTCAGGGGCTGATCGCGAAGAACACGAAAGAAGCGAAGATCACCAGATGCACGATGCCCTGCAAAATGGTGGTGCGCCCTACCGACAGCGACAAGGAGCAGGTCACCAGCGTCAGCAACAGAAAGATGGTTTCCTTGATTTCCAAACCCAGAATCAGCGGCTCGCCCTTGAACACGAAAATCATCGCCACTGTGGGAATGGTCAAGCCAATCGATGCCAGCGCCGAACCCAAGGCCAGATTCAGGCTGGTCTGCACCCGATCCGCCCGCGCCGCGTTGGCGGCGGCCAGTCCCTCCGGCAGCAGCACCAGGGACGCGATGATGATGCCCACCACCGCAGCCGGGGCGCCGGCGTCCACCACAAAACGCTCAATCGACGGCGACAGCAGCTTGGCCAGGGTCACTACCGCCACCAGGCAAATCAGCAGCATCGCCACGCTAAGCAAGGCCACGCTGTTGGATGGCGGCGGCGCGTGCTCATTCTCGTCATCGCTGCCATCGACCAGAAAATAATCACGGTGGCGAATGGTTTGCACAAACACGAAAGCGCCGTACAGCACCAGCGACACCACCCCGGTGAACGCCAGCTGCGACGACGACAGCAACGGCCCCGGCTGGCTGGTGCCGTAGTTGGGCAGCACCAGCGCCAATACCGAAATCGCCGCCAGCACGGTCAACGCTGCCTTGGCGCCGCTGAGCTGGAAATTCTGCTCGCGATGGCGCAAACCGCCCAACAACAGGCAAATGCCCAAGATGCCGTTGCAGGTGATCATGATGGCGGAAAAAATGGTGTCCCGTGCCAGCGCCAGCTTCTCCTCGCCCCCGCCCAGCATGAAGGAAATGATCAGCGCCACCTCGATCACCGTCACCGCCAGCGCCAGGATAAGCGTGCCGAAAGGCTCACCCACCTTATGCGCCACCACCTCGGCATGATGCACCGCGGCGAATACCGTTCCCGCCAGCAACACTGCCAGCAGGGCAAGATAAATAGCATGCCCGCCCGCCGCCGACGACGCGGCAATGGCGGCCCAGGCCAAGACAGGGGTGACAATGGTCCAGCGCGGAATCGTGGAATGCATCAATGAATTTTCCTTATTGTTGACGAACAGCCGCCTGCCTCGCCGGGCAAAGGCTTGGCCGGAACAAGGGGACAACCGTTCTGGGAGAGCGATCGAGAAACCAGCATGGAGGCTGCTTTAGCCACAGCATAGCAGCATTAAATGAATAGACCACGACACGTCCTGCGGGTTCAGGCTTTGTAAACAAACAATGCGTCGCTCTGCTGGGAGGGAAAAACCCCACTTCGTTAAGGTAGGGAGCGTCACCCAGCAAGGGCGACGCACCGCCCACATCGCTCACCGGTTCGACACTTGAAAGGTATGGAAAACAAACGGTGCGTCACCCAGCGGGGTGACGCACCCTACGTTACTCATCCGCCACGCGCAGGCTCATCCGCTCCGCCAATCGCAGATGGCAGGCCGCAGCCAACTTCACCAGCTCGGTGTCGCTAGCCGGCATGCCGTCAGGCACGGCGATCAGCTCGGCCAGCGCATCCAGGGTGGCGACGGAACTATTGAGGCCCATCATGCGGCCAAGCGGGTGTTTTTGGCGGTTGTGGCGCTCGTAGTCCAGCGTCACCAGCCAGCGGCTATGCTGCCAGCACGCCTCGCCGTTCTCCAATACCGCATCCAGCACCGCCCGGCTCACCTGCCGCGCCGCTTCGGCCGCCAGCGCCAAGGCCAGCTCCAGCTGATCCGCCGTCAACGCCTCCTCGCCCTCCCGCCGCAAGGCCGGCAACAACTCCTCCTCAAGCCAACGCCGAAACCGCCGCGCCGCCGGCTTGCGATAGCGCCGAATCGCCATGGCCACGCCGGTTTCCGACAGGCAAACCACCTCCCCGCCACCCACCGGCATGGCGCGGACCTCCTCCTTGTTCAGCTTGCTAAGCAACGCCGCCGTAGTACGGCATTTGATCGCCGCAGCGACATCATCGGCGAAGAACCACAGGCCGTTGTGGCGATGCAGGAGATGGATGGTTTGAGATGCAAATTCGAATGATTTGGGATGAGAAGAAGGTGATGAACTGTGCAAGTTGTCCATTTGGCAAACTCCAAGTATGAGCCAATCAGCCCTGCCACCATCGTCGCCAAACGGGGTGGCAGACCAAAGCGGGGTTGGCGAGCCGGTACTTGGAACCGACAGACCCGAAGGTCTCCCCGCCCGGCCCGCCTTTGAGAGAAGCGCGCGCACGAGCGCAACAAATAGCAGCCAAAGAGCTGCCACTTGCCAAGTATCCAGGTCGCCAAACCCGGTCGTGCTATTGAACACGACTCGACAAGGCTAGAACCCAGACACAAGAAGGGTCAAGGGTAAATGACGGCGACGAGACTGGCAAGAAGTCCAGGGGAGCACATCGCGTGGTTAAATTCGCTAAAAAGTCTTGGCCTTCCCATTCGAGCTCTACAAAGCCGTAAAAAATTAAGAATAATTTTTAGTTGATAAACAAATAGAGAAGGATTAAATTTACGAACAAAGAAGATGTAAATTTAAAATGGAGATAATTAAATGTTTGGATTTAATAAACATAAAAAACACATTGTAACAATAATAAAAGACGGGAAAGAAATAGGAGATGGCACCTTAAGATTTGGAAATGGAAAAGGTATTTTCATTGCCACAAACTTCACTAAAGACCTAAGCCAGTACTTCAACAAAGACAAAACAAAGAACCATTTAAAACTTAAAACAAAACGCAAAACATTCACTGTGATAAATTGCACTTACGAACACTTTACGATATTTGCAGATGCGATACTAAAAGGGCTGTCTCTTATACACATCTCCGAGCCCACGAGACTCAACAGAGGGGGGGGGGGGGGGGGGGGGGGGGGGGGGGGGGGGGGGGGGGGGGGGGGGGGGGGGGGGGGGGGGGGGGGGGGGGGGGGGGGGGGGGGGGGGGGGGGGGGGGGGGGGGGGGGGGGGGGGGGGG
>NZ_JAELTR010000231.1:0-389 GCF_016428945.1 Chromobacterium sp. ASV23 | reverse complement strand
CCCCCCCCCCCCCCCCCCCCCCCCCCCCCCCCCCCCCCCCCCCCCCCCCCCCCCCCCCCCCCCCCTTTTTAAAGCATAAGACGGCATACGAGATAATTGGCGGAGTATCGTGGGCTCGGAGATGTGTATAAGAGACAGCTTCATCTCCTCTGTAAGCCATATCTACCGACTGCTGTCCGCGATATGCCAGTAAAGTATTTTGATCTACATATGTTTTGCTGACATCATCCAGATAATCAGTAGTAGTAGGACTGTCTCTTATACACATCTGACGCTGCCGACGACAGCACGGAGGTGGAGAGATGGGGGGGCGGGGGAGCATGAAAGAAGGGGGGGGGGGGGGGGGGGGGGGGGGGGGGGGGGGGGGGGGGGGGGGGGGGGGGGGGGGG
>NZ_JAELTR010000230.1:0-391 GCF_016428945.1 Chromobacterium sp. ASV23 | reverse complement strand
GGTTTGAGTTGTTTGAGCGCACGGATAAGGTCTTGCTGGCGCTGGCTGGCACTGCGGGCATCGTCCCGGCTGTTGAGCGGGCACATCACCAGCGCCTCTGCACCACAGTCACGGGCGTAGGCGGCCAGTTGCACGGCACGCTGTTGCAGGTCAGCGTCAAAAACATCAAACGGGTAGAGCGCATTGATGGTGCGGATGGTGACCCCGGCTTCGGCTGCGGCAGCGCGTAGCTGGGTGGCCGGGGTGCCATTGCTGATTTCCACGCCATTCAGATCGTTGCGGATTTCGATATCGCTCACACCCAGTCGGCGGCACATTGCCAGATAGTCGGGAAAGGACAGGCGCGGTGCGCTGATACGGTTGATGGCAAAGCGGATGCTGTGGTTCATGA
>NZ_JAELTR010000229.1:0-392 GCF_016428945.1 Chromobacterium sp. ASV23 | reverse complement strand
CCCCCCCCCCCCCCCCCCCCCCCCCCCCCCCCCCCCCCCCCCCCCCCCCCCCCCCCCCCCCCCCCCCTCTTTTCAAGCAGCAGACGGCATACGAGATAATTGGCGGAGTCTCGTGGGCTCGGAGATGTGTATAAGAGACAGCCGTCGGGCTTTGAATTTCTGGGGTGGATGATGGGACTCGAACCCACGACAACCGGAATCACAATCCGGGACTCTACCAACTGAGCTATATCCACCACTGGTTACTCGAACGGGCTCATATAAACATATGAAGCTGCCGAAGACAGCACCGACGACGGGAAGACCGATCGGGGACTCTACAAACAGAGCGAGAGGCACCGCGGGGGGGGGGGAGGGAGGGGGTGGGAGGGAGGGAGGTGAAGGGGGGGGGG
>NZ_JAELTR010000228.1:0-395 GCF_016428945.1 Chromobacterium sp. ASV23 | reverse complement strand
TCCCATTTCAGGATGGCCCAGAATACGATAGCTGTGAAGAAGGAAGACATAGCGTATACTTCACCTTCCACAGCGGAGAACCAGAATGAATCAGAAAAGGTATAGGCCAGTGCACCAACGGCGCCAGCGCCCATAATAGCGATCATTTTCTCACGGGAGATCTCTTCACCAGCTTTTACCATGAGACGACGGGCAAAGTGAGTGATTGTCCAGAAGAGGAACAGGATAGTGAAACCGGATGCGAGGGCAGACATGGTGTTAACACCGAGGGCGGCCTGTGATGGTTTCAGGAAAAAGCTGAACAGTCTTCCGAGCAGCACAAACAGTGGGGCTCCGGGCGGGTGAGGTATTTGTACCTTGTACGCGCTCGAGATGAATTCGCCGCAGTCCCACAA
>NZ_JAELTR010000227.1:0-395 GCF_016428945.1 Chromobacterium sp. ASV23 | reverse complement strand
AATGGAATTGCATGAAGCATAACAGACCATGCAATGCCACCACTATAAGAGACCAATAAGAAATCGACAACAAAAGTAGCAATGAATAAAGGGTATAATCTATAAAGCCTGGCCATAAAAAAAGCGTAAAAAGTCTTTAGCGATCCATTTATCTTTAAACTGTAGTTGTAATGAATAATAAACCCACTCAGAACAAAAAAAACATCCATCCCAAGAAAGGCACTATTAGCCAACATTCGCCCAAAAAAGGGAGTATCGCGAGAAACAAATCCTAATAAAAGATGGTTTAGCAAGATAAAAAAAGCAGCAAAAAAACGCAACCCAGTGAGCGATAGAATATCTGGCCTATGCCTGTCTCTTATACACATCTGACGCTGCCGACGACAGCACGGAGG
>NZ_JAELTR010000226.1:0-396 GCF_016428945.1 Chromobacterium sp. ASV23 | reverse complement strand
AGCAATGGCAGAACAGCTTTCACCGACCAGGATGGCCGTTTTAAAATAGAGGATGCTTCCAATAAAACCTCTTATATTTTCAGTTCCATTGGTTATGAACCTGTGGAGATGAAATTCTCTTCTTCCGCCACCAACCTACGTGTAATCATGAAGAAACAGGTGAATCACCTGACAGCAGTAGCTGTGGTGAGCACCGGTTATCAGACCATTCTGAAAGAGCGTGCTGCCGGTTCTTTTGCTACTGTATCTGCAGATGACATGAGCGGTAAACTCCAAACCAATATTATGGACCGTCTGGAAGGTATGGCTGCTGGTATGACCAGTTTCAGAGGCCAGACCCAAATCAGGGGCGTTTCCACGCTGAAAGCCACCCAGGCGCCTTTGATCGTGTTGGAT
>NZ_JAELTR010000225.1:0-400 GCF_016428945.1 Chromobacterium sp. ASV23 | reverse complement strand
ATATCAAGCAAAATCAGAGAAAATCATCAATTAGCAATTGTTTGCTCTATAAACTCTACACATCGAGTACGGCTCAATACACGAGCAACCGCACACGGCATTGCAGAGAATGAAATAATCCTCACAGGATTTGTTTCAGAAGAAGACTTAGTAGGCTTATACAATCTTTGCAAGACTTTTATTTTTCCATCCTGGCATGAGGGTTTTGGATTGCCTGCTCTAGAGGCAATGTCATGTGGGAAATCTGTTATTGCTTCAAATATTACCAGCCTACCGGAGGTAGTTGGGCATAAAGACGCATTATTTGACCCTCATTGTGACAAATCAATTTCAGAAAAGTTAGCACAGGTTTTAACGGATGATGCATTCAGAGCAGCACTAGAGTCACACGGTATAATTC
>NZ_JAELTR010000224.1:0-402 GCF_016428945.1 Chromobacterium sp. ASV23 | reverse complement strand
ACCATAAATCGTCTGACGAAGAACTGGACCAGATCCGCAAATACTTATCTGAAATCGAAAAGCAACAGCGATAACCGTTTAATTCCTGTTCGTATGACCTTATTCCCACTCACCGGAGACCTGGTATGTGCGCTGGGATGGACTATTCTCCATTCCATCTGGCAGGCATTCTTTGTATTCATCTGCCTGAAAGCAGTACTGGCATTATGGCCTATGGCATCTGCCAGAATTAAATACAATCTTTCAGTGGTATCACTTACAGGGATATTTACCTGGTTTGTGATTACATTTTTCCAGCAGATAGCGGCCTTCCGGGCTGCCAGAGAAAGCGCAGAAACTGCGATGCAGCAATTGCAGCAAATAGCGCCAGCAACCGCCTTCCACATTGAGACGGTGTATAAG
>NZ_JAELTR010000223.1:0-393 GCF_016428945.1 Chromobacterium sp. ASV23 | reverse complement strand
CCCCCCCCCCCCCCCCCCCCCCCCCCCCCCCCCCCCCCCCCCCCCCCCCCCCCCCCCCCCCCCCCCCCCCCCCCCCCCCCTCTACACGCCGAAGCCGGCATACGCGATAATTGGCGGAGTCTCGTGGGCTCGGAGATGTGTATAAGAGACAGGCCAATTGGTGGCCTGCTGCTTGACATCGCCTTCTATCGCGCCCGCCGCCAACGCCAGCGTGGGCAGCAGGGTCGCCGTGCCGGCGGCCAGGGAGAGTTCTGTCTCTTATACACATCTGACGCTGCCGACGACAGCACGGAGGGGTGGGGGGTGGGCGGAGGGGAGGCGGGGGGGGGGGGGGGGGGGGGGGGGGGGGGGGGGGGGGGGGGGGGGGGGGGGGGGGGGGGGGGGGGGGGGGGG
>NZ_JAELTR010000222.1:0-404 GCF_016428945.1 Chromobacterium sp. ASV23 | reverse complement strand
CTACCAGGTATCCTTTCGAAGAGCATGCCGCGTAGTTTGCATGCCCTGGTCTAACTGGCATTACCGTTCGCGCCGCCGAGAAGATCGGCACCTTCGCCAACGAATGCGCGAGATTGCAGAGGCGAGGGTCAGATATGGGATGAGGCGGATTTACATACTGTAACGCAGAGAGGGTTTTAAGGACAATCATAAAAGGATTCATCGGATCTACAAAGAAGAATGGCTTAACCTGCGCAGCAAACGGCCACGAAGAAATAAATCAGCGGCACACCGTCTGGAAAGGCCCGATATCACTAATTTTCACCAATGTTGGAGCATGGATTTCGTAGCCGATGCTCTCTTCGACGGACGTAAATTCAGGTCATTAACTATAGTCGATAATTTTAGTCGCTACTGCCATGCGA
>NZ_JAELTR010000022.1:0-62406 GCF_016428945.1 Chromobacterium sp. ASV23 | reverse complement strand
GTCTGGTGGCCTTAGCGAGGTGGTCCCACGCCTTCCCATCCCGAACAGGATCGTGAAACGCCTTAGCGCCGATGATAGTGTGGCATTCGCCATGTGAAAGTAGGACACCGCCAGACGCCTCATACGATAACGCCAAGTCTACGACTTGGCGTTTCGCTTCAAAAGAAGCGAATCCAGAATTACGCGATAGCGTTCACGTTTTTTCTGGCGACCATAGCGAGATGGCTCCACGCCTTCCCATTCCGAACAGGACCGTGAAACATCTTAGCGCCGATGATAGTGTGGCATTCGCCATGTGAAAGTAGGACATCGCCAGATCCCATCTAGAAAACCCCGGACAATCGTCCGGGGTTTTTGCATTCCTGCGCCCAAATTCATCTGTTTGATCATGGCTGAAGCGGGAGAGGGCATAGTCGCCCAGAATTTCCGCCAGTCTTTCACCCAGGGAAGGATTGGTTCGCTGCTTTGCTGCCGCATGGCTGCGGTCTCGGCGTTCGACCATCGCAACCATTTGACGCAAGCTGCAGCGGGCAGCTTGCTGGGACCCAACGACGGGCGCCGTGTCGAAAGCGTGTGCTCGCTGCCGTAGGGGCTGGACCTTGTGACAATCAGAACATTTCACATGTGATTGTCCTGATTGTGGAAGGATTTGATCCCAGTTGGCTGGCTGCGGCAATGAATCCGGAAGGCGCGGATTGCATGGGGTTTTTGCTGTGTCTATCTTGCTAGAGTGAGTGCTTGCAAGCTAAAGAATATTTTATATTGTCCAACAACTTTTATTGCAGTTGTATACAATAGTCCGATTGCCTGGAGCCTGGGGAGCGCCTGGCGGAGAGGTCTTTCGAGGAGCCGCTCAGCACTCGTTAACAGCCCCTGGTCCGGGACAGCAAAAACAATATCGGAGAAGCCCATGCAGTTTGAATCTTTTGCTCATCAGCAGTCTGCCCTGCGCGATGCAATCACCGCCGCTTACCGGCGCGACGAGCGCGAGTGCGTGCAAGCCTTGCTTGCGCAGGCGGCGATGAGTCCCGAGCAGGTCGCTTCGGTGCAGCAGTTGGCGCGCCGCCTGGTGACGGAAGTGCGGCGCGAGCGCACCCGTGCCAGCGGCGTGGACGCGCTGATGCACGAGTTTTCGCTGGACAGCAGCGAAGGCATCGCCTTGATGTGTCTGGCGGAGGCGCTGCTGCGCATCCCCGATCGCGAGACGGCAGACAAGCTGATCCGCGATAAGATTTCCCGCGGCGACTGGAAAGCCCACTTGGGCAACAGCGCGTCGCTGTTCGTCAATGCCGCCGCCTGGGGCTTGTTGGTGACCGGCAAGCTGGTTTCCTCGCACAGCGCTTCCGGCCTGTCGGCCGCGATGACCCGGCTGATCGCCAAGGGCGGCGAGCCGCTGATCCGCAAGGGCGTGGACATGGCCATGCGCATGCTCGGCAAGCAGTTCGTCACCGGCGAAACCATTGAAGAAGCGCTGGCCAACGGCCGCGAACGCGAAGCGCGCGGCTACCGCTTCAGCTACGACATGCTGGGCGAAGCGGCGATGACAGAGGCCGACGCGCAGCGCTATCTGAATGACTATGTCACAGCCATCCACGCGATTGGCAAGGAGTCGAACGGCCGCGGCATTTACGATGGCCCGGGCATCTCGGTGAAGCTGTCCGCCATCCACCCGCGCTACAGCCGCCTGAAGCATGAGCGGATGATGACGGAGCTGCTCCCGCGCCTGAAGGCGCTGTTCCTGCTGGCCAAGCAGTACAACATCGGCCTCAATATCGACGCCGAAGAAGCCGACCGTCTGGAAATTTCGATGGACTTGGTGGAGGCGCTGGCCAACGATCCGGATCTGAAGGGCTTCGAGGGCATCGGCATCGTGGTGCAGGCTTACCAGAAGCGCTGTCCCTTCGTCATCGATTTTCTGATCGATCTGGCGCGCCGCACCGGCCACCGCTTCATGGTGCGGCTGGTGAAGGGCGCTTACTGGGATGCCGAGGTCAAGCGCGCCCAGGTGGACGGCCTGCCGGGCTACCCCGTGTATACCCGCAAGGTGTACACCGACGTGTCCTACCTTGCCTGCGCCAAGAAGCTGTTGGCAGCCCAGGACGCCATCTATCCGCAGTTCGCCACCCACAACGCTTACAGCTTGTCGGCGATCTACAACCTGGCGGCGGGCAAGGATTATGAATTCCAGTGTCTGCACGGCATGGGCGAGACGCTGTATGACCAGGTCGTCGGCGCCGACAAACTGGGCAAGGCTTGCCGCATCTACGCGCCGGTGGGCTCGCACGAGACCTTGTTGGCTTATCTGGTGCGCCGCCTGCTGGAAAATGGCGCCAACTCGTCCTTCGTCAACCGCATCGTCGACGAGAGCGTATCCATTGATGAGCTGGTGACCGATCCGGCGGCCGAGGCGGCCGCTTTTGCTGGCCAGCCGCACAGCAAGATTCCGCTGCCGCTGGACCTGTACGGCCATGGCCGCCGTAATTCCAAGGGGCTGGACCTGTCCAGCGAACATGTGCTGAAGACCTTGCAACTGGGGCTGCAGGCCGCCGAGCAGCAACGCTGGGCCGCCTTCCCCATGCTGGGTGACGGCGATGTCACCGACGGAGAGCTGCTGGCCGTGCGCAACCCTGCTGACCACAGCGACGTGGTGGGCAAAGTGCTGGAAGCCAGCGCAGACGATGTCGAGCGCGCGCTGCAGCAGTCCGCGGATTTTGCCGCCAGCTGGGCGGCTACGCCGGTGGCCGAGCGCGCCGCCTGCCTGAACCGCATGGCGGACTTGATGGAAGCGAATATGCCGGCGCTGATGGCGCTGGCCGTGCGCGAGGCCGGCAAGACCTTTAACAACGCCATCGCCGAAGTGCGCGAGGCGGTGGACTTCTGCCGTTATTACGCGGCGCAGATCGTGTCCGAGTTCGACAACGCCACGCACCCGGCGCTGGGTCCGGTAGTGTGCATCAGCCCGTGGAATTTCCCGCTGGCCATTTTCATCGGCGAAGTGGCGGCGTCCTTGGCCGCCGGCAATACCGTGCTGGCCAAGCCGGCTGAGCAGACCAGCCTGATCGCCGCCTACGCCGTGCGTTTGCTGCACGAGGCCGGCGTGCCGCGCGCGGCCCTGCAGTTCCTGCCGGGCCGCGGCGAAGTGGTCGGCGCGGCGCTGACCGGCGACGCGCGCATCCATGGCGTGATCTTCACCGGCTCCACCGAGGTGGCGCAGATCATCAACCGCACGCTGGCCAAGCGCAGCGACGATACCGTGCTGGTGGCGGAAACCGGCGGCATGAACGCGATGATCGTCGACAGCTCGGCCTTGCCGGAACAGGTGGTGACCGATGTGCTGAGCTCGGCCTTCGACTCCGCCGGCCAGCGCTGCTCGGCGCTGCGCGTGCTGTATCTGCAGAACGACATCGCCGACAAAGTGATCAAGATGATCAAGGGCGCGATGGACGAGCTGACCGTAGGCAACCCGGCCAAGCTGACCACCGATGTCGGTCCGGTGATCGACGCCGAAGCGCAGGCTGGCTTGCTGGCCCACATCGACCGCATGAAACAGTCCGCGCGCGCGGTGCATCAGACCAAGCTGACGGCGGACTGCGAGCGCGGAACCTATGTGGCGCCTACGCTGTTCGAGATCGACAACCTGGCGGAGCTGAAGCGCGAGGTGTTCGGCCCGGTGCTGCATGTGCTGCGCTTTGCCGCTTCCGATCTGGACAAGGTAGTGGCCGAAATCAACGCCACCGGCTATGGCCTGACCCATGGCATCCACAGCCGCATCGACGAAACCATCGCTGACATCTGCGGCAAGATCAAGGTGGGCAACATCTACGTCAACCGCAACATCGTCGGCGCAGTGGTAGGCGTGCAGCCGTTCGGCGGCGAAGGCAAGTCCGGCACCGGCCCCAAGGCTGGCGGCCCGTACTATTTGTATCGCCTGACGCGCGCCGCCTGGCAGCCCAAACTGAATGCTCAGGCTGAGGCGGCGGATCTATCCGCGCTGGAGGCTTTGGCTGCCGCCGCCAAGGGGCAAGGCTTGGCGCTGGACGGCGCGATTGCCGCCGCGCGCCGCGAGAGTCCGCTGACGCGCTCTGTGGCCTTGCCCAGCCCGACCGGCGAAAACAATACGCTGGCGTTTGCCTGCCGCGGCCGGGTTGGCTGCGTGGCGGATGACGTCCAGACCTTGGCCGAACAACTGGCCGCCGCGTTTGCCGCAGGCAACCGCGCGGTGTTGCCGGACAACGAGGCCGGGCGCAAGCTCGCGAGCGCCCTGAATGGCTATGCTGAAGTGGCTGCCGATGTGCTGGCCGCCGATGTGTCCGCCGTGCTGTTTGCCGGCAGCGGCATGGAAGCGGCCCGCCGCAAGCTGGCCGCGCGCGACGGGGCCCTGGTACCGCTGATCCTGCGCGGCGAGGGCGGCTACAATATCCACCGGCTAGTGGTCGAGCGCGCGTTGAGCGTCAACACCACGGCGGCCGGCGGCAATGCCAGCCTGATGAGCATGACTGAATAAGAACTTGCCAGGCTCTGGCCGCGTTGGAATAATGCGGCCAGAGTTTTTACTTTATAAAGAGCAAGTACGGATCCGGCTTAGGCCGGTTATATCGACGCAAGCAGTAGAAGCAAGAGAAGAGGAACGAGAGAGATGCAAGTATCCAAGCTGTCTACCCTGACGTTGGCGGTTGCCGCCGCTGTTGCGCTGTCCGCCTGCGGCAAGAAGGAAGAGGCCGCGCCTGCCGGCGCCGCCTCCGCGCCAGCCGCCGCCAGCGCCGGTAACGTGATCAAGATCGGTTTCGCCGCGCCGCTCACCGGCCCGCAATCTCACTATGGCGAGGAATACAAGAACGGCGTGACCCTGGCCATCGAAGACGCCAACGCCGAGAAACCGACCATTGCCGGCAAGCCGGTGACGTTTGAACTCGACGCGCAGGACGATCAGGCCGATCCGAAAACCGCCACCCAGCTGGCGCAGAAGTTCGTCGATGACAAGGTGGCCGGCATCGTCGGCCACTTCAACTCCGGCACTTCCATCCCGGCCTCCAAGATCTACTCCGACGCCGGCATCCCGATGATCGCGATGGCCACCTCGCCGGTGTTTACCTCGCAAGGCTTCAAGAATACCTTCCGCTCCATGACGTCCGACACCCAACAGGGCGGCGTGATGGGCAAGTTCGCAGTGGAGAAGCTGCACGCCAAGAAGATCGTCATCGTCGACGACCGCACCGCCTACGGTCAGGGCCTGGCCGATGAATTCGAGAAGTCTGCGCGCGCCGCCGGCGGCGACGTGGTGAAGCGTGAATTCACCAATGACAAGGCCACCGACTTCACCGCCATCCTGACCTCCATCAAGGGCGCGAATCCGGACGTGGTGTTCTACGGCGGCGCCGACGCGCAGTCCGCGCCCATGGTCAAGCAAATGAAGCGCCTGGGCCTGAAGGCGCCGCTGATTTCCGGCGAAATGACCAAGACCCCGACCTTCCTGCAGCTGGCAGGCAAGGAAGCCGACGGCACCATCGCCTCGCTGGCTGGTTTGCCGCTGGAGCAGATGCCGGGCGGCAAGGACTACGAGGCCCGTTACAAGGCGCGCTTCAAGGCCGATGTGGCGACTTACTCGCCGTATGGCTACGACGCGGCGCGCACGCTGATCCAAGCGATGGAGCAGGCTAATTCGGCCGATCCCAAAGTCTACCTGCCGGTGCTGGCCAAGATCACCCACCAGGGCGTGACTTCCAGCAACTGGACCTATGACGAGAAGGGCGATCTGAAAGACGGCGGCATCACCGTGTACAAGGTCGAAAACGGCCAATGGAAAGTGATGGAAACCGTCGGCGGCGGCGCGGCAGCCAAGGATGCCTCGGCGGCCAAGTAAGCAGGTTTGAGGGAAAAGAAAACGGCGCGAATTTCGCGCCGTTTTTCATGCGCGCCGGCAATGACAATGTTGTATTGATTCTGCCGATAAGGTCAGGAGGCGGGGAATGAATCGAAATTTGCTGATCGCCGGCGGTTTGAGCCTGCTGGCCAGTTTGCTGCATGTGGCTATCATCTTTGGCGGGCCGGCATGGTATAGATTTTTTGGCGCGCCGGCCCGGTACGCCTGGGCCGCGGAGCGCGGAGAATGGAGGCCGGCGCTGGCGGCACTGGGCATCGCCGCCATCCTGGCGATCAGGGCGCTGTATGCGTTCTCCGCTGCGGGCTGCTTGCGGCGGCTGCCTTTGCTCAAGCCGGTCTTGCTCATCATCACCGCCATTTACCTATTGCGCGGCTTGGCCTTGCTTCCCATTTGGATCTGGCGGCCTGAAGCCGTCAATGCTTTCGCTGTTTGGAGTTCGTTGATATGTCTTGGCTACGGCCTGTTTCATGCGGTGGGGCTGAGCCAGCGCTGGCGGCAGCTGGCCTGATCCGCGCCGCCGCGTTACCATCCCGGCAGTCATTGCTGGAATTCGAGGTGTGGTTTTGGAGCAGTCAGACAAGGCGGTGCCATCCCCCTGCATAGGCGTCTGCCGCTTGGACGAGAGCGGGCAGGTTTGCGCAGGCTGCCATCGCACGCTGGACGAGATCGCAGCTTGGTCCGGTTATCGCGCGGAACAAAAGGAACAGGTGTGGCGGAGGCTGCTGGCGTTGCCGCTACCGGTGCAGCGCAAGACTTGCGCGCGTTGCGGCAGCGGTTTTACTTGCGGCGCGGGCGGGGAGCAAGGCGGCTGCTGGTGCGCGGACCTGCCGCGCGACTTGTCGCCCTTGGCGGCCGATAGCGATTGCCTGTGCCCCACGTGCCTGCAGAAGCAGCTGGCGCAGGGCGCGCCGCGATAAAACCGCTGCTTCACGCGTGCTGGCTTTGGCGGTTTGCCTCTCGCTTGGGCGAGATCCGGCCTGGGGCGTCTTGATCAGGCGTCAGGCCAGTGCTCATCGTAGACCAGATCGGCCAGATTCTGCCGGCTGGCCCAGTTTTCCTGCTCCAGCATCGGCCGCTCGTAAAACGCTTCGACGTGGCCGATGCACAGTATCGCCACCGGCCGCGCGCCTGGCGGGATGGAAAGCAGAGCGGCCAGTTTGGCGGGATCGAATATCGACACCCAGCCTAGCCCCAAGCCCTCGGCCCGAGCCGCCAGCCACATGTTCTGGATGGCGCAGGCCACCGAGGCCAAGTCCATTTCCGGCAGGGTGCGGCGGCCAAAGACATGCCGCTCGCGGCCGTCCATCAGCGCGGCCACCAGCACCTCGCCGCAATCGAGCAGGCCCTCCACCTTCAGCTTCATGAACGCGTCCTCGCGCTCGCCCAGCGCGCGGGCGGTCTGTATCCGCTCCTCCTCCACCAGCGCGTGCATCTGGCGGCGCAATTCGGCGCTGCGGATGCGGATGAAGCGCCATGGCTGCATGAAGCCTACGCTGGGCGCGAAATGGGCCGCGGCTAGCAGCCGCTGCATGATGTCGGGATCGACCGGGTCCGGTTTGAAGTGACGCATGTCGCGGCGCTCGCGGATGGCGCGGTAGACGGCGTCGATGTCGGCTTGCGGGTAACGGTTCATGGTTGGGCAACCTTGCTGTGAGGGCTGTGCAATATCGCGGGAACAGCCGCGGGGTTTACCTGCGATCTCCGCGCGCCAGTTGGACAAAGGCGCTGAGGTAGTCGATGTCGGCGTCCGTTTCGCGGATGCCCAGGAAAATCTGCTTGGCGATGCCATGCTCCCCCAGTTTGACCGCGGCGATGTCCAGCTTGGCGGCGTACTCGTCCACCAGCCAGCGCGGCAGGGCCGCCACGCCGCGGCCGCTGGCCACCATCTGCAGCATGATGTCGGTGGTTTCTATCGGCTTGTGCCGTTTGGGCTGGATGCCGGCCGGCATCAGGAACTGGGTATAGACGTCCAGCCGGTCGATGCTCACAGGGTAGGTGATCAGCGTTTCCTCCACCAGCTGTTCCGCTTGCGCATGAGGCGCATGGCGCAAGGGATGTCCCGGCCCCACCACCAGCACCTGCTCGTAATCGAATACCGGCTCGAAGCGCAGCCCCGGTTTGTAGAGCGGGTCCGGCGTGACCAGCATGTCTATCTCGTAGCCGAACAGCGCGCCGATGCCGCCGAACTGGAATTTCTGCTTCACGTCCACATCGACCATGGGCCAGGCCGCCAGATAGGGCGAGACGATTTTCAGCAGCCACTGGTAGCAGGGATGGCATTCCATGCCGATGCGCAGGGCGCCGCTTTCGCCGCGGGCGAATTGTCTGATGCGCTCTTCGGCGTGGTTCAGCTGCGGCAGCAGCCGGTTGGCTACCGCCAGCAGATATTCCCCGGCCTGGGTTGGCTGCAGGCTGCGCCCTTCGCGGCGCCAGATCGCCACGTCCAATTGGTCTTCGAGTTTGCGCATGGTGTGGCTCAGGGCGGACTGGGTCAGGTGCAGCTGTTCCGCTGCCGCGGTCAGCGAGCCGTGCTGGTCTACTGCGCGGATGATCGCCAGATGGATGCGTTCAAGCGTGGCCATGCGGTTATTCCATGAATGGTTTTCATTGATTGATGAAACAATACCATTTTTCTTCATGCATTGGCCGCTCTACGATGTTTCTACTTTTGGTTATTAAGAAAAGGAGAAATCGTGGCATTTACGCATAACCTGGGATTCCCCCGCATCGGCGCCAAGCGCGAACTGAAGTTCGCCCTCGAATCATATTGGAAAGGCCAGAGCACTCGCGACGAGTTGAATTCGGTCGGCGCCGAGCTGCGCCGTCGCCACTGGCAGGAGCAGTCGGCGCTGGATTGGGCGCCGGTCGGCGATTTCTCCTTTTACGACCAGGTGCTCGACATGAGCTTCGCGCTGGGCAATCTGCCCGAGCGCGTGCGCGATTTCCATGGCGACGCGCTGGACAACTATTTCCGCGTGGCGCGCGGCCGCTCGGCCCAGTCGGCGGAAGAGCATGCCCATTGCTGCGGCGGCGTGGCGGCCGGCGAGATGACCAAGTGGTTCGATACCAACTATCACTACATCGTCCCGGAATTCAGCGCGGCGACTACCTTCCAACTGGATGCCTCGCGCCTGCTGGCGCAGTTGGCCGAGGCCCAGGCGCAGGGCGTCCGGGCCAAGCCGGTGATCATCGGCCCGGTCACCTATCTGGCCTTGGGCAAGGCCAAGGACGGCTCCGACAAGCTGGCGCTGCTCTCGCGCCTGCTGCCGGTGTATGCCGAGCTGCTGGACGCCTTGGCGGCAGAGGGCGTGGAATGGGTGCAGATAGACGAGCCGATTCTGGCGACCGAGCTGGACGCCGGCTGGCAGCAGGCGTTCGCCACGGCTTATCAGGCGCTTGGCACGGGCAAGCCCAAGCTGCTGTTGGCGAGTTATTTCGGCCAGCTGCAGGATAATCTGCCGCTGCTCGCCGCGCTGCCGGTGCACGGCGCGCATCTTGATGCCGTCAATGCCCGCCATGAAGTGGAGGCATTGGCCGCGCAATGGCCGGCCGACCGCGTGCTGTCCGTCGGCGTGATCAATGGCCGCAATATCTGGAAAACCGATCTGAATGCGGCGCTGGATTGGCTGGAGCCGCTGGCGCACACGCTGGGCGATCGCTTGTGGCTGGCTCCATCGTGCTCCTTGCTGCATGTGCCGGTGGATTTGCATAGCGAGCAGAAGCTGGATGCCGAGATTCAATCCTGGCTGGCCTTCGCCAAGCAAAAGCTGGAAGAGCTGCGCGTGCTGGCCACGGCGTTGAACCAGGGCCGCGCGGCGGTGGCCAAGGCGCTGGCGGCCAACCGCGCCGCCGTCGATGCCCGCCGCCAGTCGCCGCGCGTCAACAATCCGGCGGTGAAGGCAGCCGTCGCCAAGATAGACGCGCAGCTGGGCCGCCGCCGCAGCGGCTACGCGCAACGCGCGGCCAGACAGGCCGCGCAATTGCAGCTGCCGGCCTTTCCCACTACCACCATAGGCTCTTTCCCGCAGACCGCGGCCATCCGCCAGGCGCGCAGCCAGTTCAAGGCCGGCGAAATCGATGAGGCGGCCTACACCGCGGCGATGCGCGCCGAGATCGAACACAGCGTGCGCGAACAGGAGGCTCTGGGCCTGGATGTGCTGGTGCATGGCGAGGCCGAGCGCAACGACATGGTGGAATACTTTGGCGAGCAACTGGACGGCTACGCTTTCAGCCAGTTCGGCTGGGTGCAGTCCTATGGCTCGCGCTGCGTGAAACCGCCGATTCTGTACGGCGACATCAGCCGCCCCAAGGCCATGACCGTGCAATGGATCCGCTATGCGCAGTCGCTGACGCAAAAGCCGATGAAGGGCATGCTGACCGGCCCGGTGACCATCTTGAACTGGTCCTTCGTGCGCGACGACCAGCCGCGCGCGGTCTCGTGCTACCAGCTGGCGCTGGCCATCCGCGAGGAGGTGCTGGACCTGGAAAAGGCCGGCGTGCGGGTGATCCAGATCGACGAGGCGGCCCTGCGCGAAGGCTTGCCGCTGCGCAAGGCGCAATGGCAAGAGTATCTGGCATGGGCGGTGGAGTCGTTCCGCATCGCCGCCAATGGCGTAGGCGATGAAACGCAGATCCACACCCATATGTGCTATTCGGAGTTCAACGACATCATCGCCTCGATCGCCGACATGGACGCCGACGTGATCACCATCGAAACCTCGCGTTCCGACATGGAGCTGCTCGACGCCTTCGACGATTTCAACTATCCCAATGAGATCGGCCCCGGCGTCTACGACATCCACTCGCCGAACATCCCCAGCGAGGCGCATATCGTCCAGCTGATGCAAAAAGCGGCGGAGCGCATACCGGCTGAACGCTTGTGGGTGAATCCGGATTGCGGCCTGAAGACGCGCCAGTGGAACGAAGTGATTCCGGCCTTGCGCAATATGGTTGCCGCGGCGAAGCAGCTGCGCGCCGAGCTGGCTTAAGCGCAGAAGCTGCGCGGCCCCGGTTGCGGCCCACGCTGGCCGTGACCGGGGCACTCCATGGCCTTGCTTTCCCGGCGGCTGAGCCGTTGCCGCTCCCGGTATAATGGCGACCTTGATTCCGCGCGCAAGAGAGGCCGCATGAGCGCCAAAACCATCATGATCCAGGGCGCGACGTCCGATGCCGGCAAGAGCGCGCTGGCCACCGGCTTGTGCCGGCTGTTGGCGCGTCGCGGCGTCAAGGTGGCGCCGTTCAAGCCGCAGAACATGGCGCTGAACAGCGCGGTGACGGTGGATGGCGGCGAGATCGGCCGCTCGCAGGCGGTGCAGGCGCAGGCTTGCGGCCTGGAGCCGCACACCGACATGAACCCGGTGCTGCTCAAACCGGCCAGCCGCGATGGCGCCCAGGTCATCATCCAGGGCCGCGCCATCGGCAATATGCAGGCGCGCGGCTATCACGATTACAAGCCCATCGCCATGCGGGCGGTGCTGGCATCGCACGCGCGGCTGGCGGCGCAGTACCAGTGCATTGTGGCCGAGGGGGCCGGCAGCCCGGCGGAGATCAATCTGCGCGACGGCGACATCGCCAATATGGGTTTCGCCGAGGCGGTGGACTGCCCGGTGATCCTGGTGGCCGACATCGAGCGCGGCGGGGTATTCGCCCATTTGGCCGGCACCTTGGCGTTGCTGTCGGAATCCGAGCGCGCCCGCGTCGTCGGGCTGGTGATCAACCGCTTCCGCGGCGATCCGGCGCTGCTGCAAAGCGGCGTGGACTGGTTGCAAGCCTATACCGGCAAGCCGGTGCTGGGCGTGCTGCCCTATCTGCACGATCTGCATCTGGAAGCCGAAGACAGCTTGTCTTGCGGCGCGCCGGCTGCGGCCAGGAGCGGCGGCAAGCTGACGGTGGCGGTGCCGGCTTTGCCCTTTGCCAGCAACCATACCGATTTCGACCCCCTGCGCCTGCATCCGCAGGTGGATTTTCGACTGGTGCGCGCGGGTCAAGCCATGCCGCCGGCCGACCTGATCATCCTTCCCGGCAGCAAAAGCGTGTTGGCGGACCTGGCTTGGCTGCGCCAGCAGGGCTGGGAAGAGGCGATCCGCCGTCACTTGCGCTATGGCGGCAAGCTGATCGGTATTTGCGGCGGCCTGCAGATGCTGGGACGCAAGCTGCATGACCCGCACGGGCTGGAGGGCACGCCGGGCAGCGGCGACGGCCTGGGCTGGCTGGATCTGGAAACCACGCTGGCGTCGGAGAAGCGTCTGACGCGGAGGCGAGGCCGTTTGGCGCTGGACGATGCGGAAGCGGCTGGTTACGAAATCCACATGGGCGTCAGCGAGGGACCGGCCTTGGCCAGACCTGCATTGCGTTTTGCCGATGGCGGGTGCGACGGCGCGCGCTCGGAAGACGACCAGATTCTGGCCACCTATCTGCATGGCCTGTTCGATGAGCCGGCTGCCAGCCTGGCCGTCCTGCAATGGGCCGGCTTGGTCGAACCAGCTGCCCTGGACTATCCGGCATTGCGCGAGGCCAATATCGACAAGCTGGCGGACATGCTGGAAGCGCATCTGGATTTGGGCCCGATCCGTCACTGCTTGCCCGAGCCGCGCTAACAGCGCCTAGAGACAGGCGACCTATTGTTCGGCCGCGATTGCCCCTAGCAGCGTCTCCGCCCACTCCGGTCGGCAGATCAGCAGATCCGGCATGCTCGGTTCGGCCTGGTTGTAGCGGCAGGGGCTGCCGTCTATGCGCGAGGCGTGCAGGCCGGCGGCCAGCGCCACGCCGACCGGCGCGCAGGTGTCCCATTCGTTCATGCCGCCGCTGTGCAGGTAGGCATGCGCCTCGCCGCGCAGCACCGCCATCGCCTTGGCGCCGGCCGATCCCATCGGCACCAGCTCGGCGTCCAGCCTGGCGGCCACCCGCGCCGCCAGTTCCGGCGGCCGGCTGCGGCTGACCAGTATTTTCAGTTTGCCGGACGGCGCGGGGGCCAGTTCCGGTGGCGCTGCGGTGCTGTACAGCAGATGCAATGCCGGCAGCGCCACGGCGCAGGCGGTGGGCGCGCCGCCCTCGGTCAACGCGACATGCACCGCCCAGTCATCGCGGCCGCGTTCGCAGTATTCGCGGGTGCCGTCGAGCGGGTCGATGATCCAGACGCGGTGTTTCGACAGGCGGGAGGGATCGGGGGCGGATTCTTCCGACAGAAAACCGTCTTCGGGCCGGGCGGCTTGCAGCAGGTCCAGGATCAGCTCGTTGGCGTTTGCGTCCGCCAGCGCGCCCAGCTGCTGCGGACTGTTCACGCTGCCTTGTCGCAGATGGTTCAGCAGTTCCGCCGCGTGGGCGGCGGTGATGGCCGTCAGTCTGTGGTCGTCGGGCATGGCGCTGGCCTGGCAATAGAGATGGGAAAAGTGTGCCATTGCCTAGGCGAGGCTGGCAATGGATGGCTTGGTATCAGAAATATTCGACGCCGGCCTGCGGACTCAAACTCGCCCGCTGCAGGATGAAGGCTTCCGCCTCCGCGGCAGGCACCGGCTTGCACAGCAGGTAGCCCTGCACCACGTCGACCTGGATGCTGGAGAGGAAAGTCAGCTGCTCCTTGGTTTCCACGCCCTCCGCCACCACCCGCAAATCCATGCGATGGGCAAGATAGGCGATGGTGTCGCACAAGGCGGTGTCTTTTTCGTCGCTGGCGATATTGCGGATGAACGATTGGTCTATCTTCAGCGTGTCCACCGGGAAACGGGTGAGATAGGACAGCGAGGAGTGGCCGGTGCCGAAATCGTCTATCGAGCTGTGAACGCCCATGGCGCGGAACTGTTGCATCATGCGGATCGATTGCTGCGGCGACAGCATGGTGCAAGATTCGGTGATTTCCAGCTCCAGCGATGCCGGCGCGATGCCGGTTTCCTTCAGCACGCCGGCCACGAACTCCGGCAGCTCCTGGTCGGTGAATTGCGCCACGCTGAGGTTGACCGCCATCTTGATGTCCAGGCCGCAGCGTTTGTCGTGCCAGCGCCTGAGCTGCTGGCAGGCCTCGCGCAGCACCCAGCGCCCCAGCGGCAGGATCAGGCCGGATTGTTCGGCGATGGGAATGAACTGGCCTGGCGAAATCATGCCCTTCTTCGGATGCTGCCAGCGCACCAGCGCCTCCACGCCCACCACCTGGCCGCTGGCCAGTTCGATCTGCGGCTGGTAATGCAGCACCAGCTGGCCTTTTTCAATGGCGTGGCGCAGCTCCTTCTCCAGCTCGATGCGCTCGCGCATCTGCTTACCCATTTCCGCTTGATACAGTTCGATGTGCCGCGTGCCGCGCTGCTTGGCCTGGTATAGCGCCATGTCGGCGTCGCGCAGCAGCTCCTGGCCGTTGCAGCCATGCGGCGCTCCAAGGCTGACGCCGATGTTGGCGGCAATGCTCAGCATCATCTCATCCACGGCGAACGGCGCGGTGATGGTATCCAGCACTTGGCTGGCCAGCGCCTGCGCGGCCTTGGCATTGGCGATGCCGGTTTGCAGCAGCACGAACTCAATGCCGCCCAGCCGGCCGGCATGGCCGGTGCTGCCCGCCAGTTGGCGCAGCCGGTCGGCCACGCAGCTGAGCAGCAAGTCGCCGATGCGGTTGCCGTAGACGTCATTGATGTATTTGAAGTCGCCCAGGTCGATCAGCAGCAGCGCGAACGGCGGCCTTTCCTCATCGCTTAGGGCGCACAGCGCGTTCAGCTGCTCCAGCAGGCCGCTATGGTTGTACAGGCCGGTCAGGTTGTCGAAATAAGCCAGCCGGTTGATTTTTTCCTGGGCTGCCATGCGCGAGGAAATGTCGATATAGCTGACGCGCAGCAGATGGCCGGTTTCGCTGGGCAGCTTGCTCAGCCTGACCTCGCACGGCACCGTTTCCCCGTCCGGCCGCTGTATGACGCGTTCGAATACCTGCACCTCGCCTTGCATGGCGCGGGCGGCATGCATGCGTACGGTCTCCATGGCCGGCAGGCCATCGGGCTGCTCCGCGGAGTACAGGTCGCCCGGCGTCAGGCCTATCAGCGTTTGCAAGGGCCGGCCGGTCAGCCGCTCGGCCTGGCGGTTGGCGTCGACAAAGCGGCCGGTATCCTTGTCGAACACCATGATGGCCTCCGGCGCCTGTTCGATCAGCGCGCGGAAGCGTTGCTCGCTCAGCCGCAGCGATTCGGTTTTTTCCTCCACCAGCTTGCTCAGCCGTTGTTTCAGGCGGGACAGGTCCAGGTGCGTGTTGACGCGGGCCAGCAGCTCGCTGCGTTCGAATGGCTTGGCGATGAAGTCCACCGCGCCGGCGGCGAAGCCTTCCACCCGGATATCGGCGTCGGAGATGGAGCTGAGGAACAGCACCGGAATGTCGCGGGTGCGGACATTGAGCTTCAGCTCGCGGCAAACAGCGACACCATCCATGTCCGGCAGGCTGAAGTCCAGCAGGATCAGGTCCGGCGGTTGTTTTTGCGCCAAATCCAGCGCCTCGGCGCCGCTTTGCGCCGAGCTGACCTGGAAGCCCTGGGTCGATAGCAGAGCCAGCAGCATCATCAGCGTAGTCATGGTGTCGTCGACCACCAGAATGTTGCCAGTAAGCTGCATGCATCCCCTCCTCGGGAATAGGCCCGATGTCTCCAGTCTAGTCTTTTTTCTTTATTTAGTGATTTTGTTAATTGTCTAAACTGCAACAGTTAATGTCGCGTTTGCGGCCATGCCGGGAGATTCGCGTGAAATTGACCGTTGGCAAGAATATGGCGCTGCTGGTGCTGGCTGCGCTGCTGGGCTTGGCCGTGTTGACCGGGCTGGAACAGTACCTGATGGAGAAGGTGTACGAAGGCGCCAATAACGCCAATATCAATGCGGTGCCAAGCTTGAAAATTCTTGGTGAGCTGCGCCGCAATTTTCAGGAAATCAGTACCGAGGCAGGGCGGCTGGATTATGGCGCGGACACGGCCGAGCGTAACCGGGTGGAGGAGAGGTTGCAGGTGGCGCGCGACAATGTCAGCAATGCGCTCCATGCTTATGAAAACGATGGCTGCGCGGGCACCAGTTGTTTTGCTGATGAGGCGGACAAGGCCTATCTGGAAAAAGAAAAGCCGATTTGGCGGCAATACCAGATGATTCTGGACAAAATGCTGCAGGAAAAAGGCTCTAGCGAGCAAAGCGTGGCAAAGGCCCATCAATTGCTGCTGCAACTGGACCCTGTGTCCGACAATATGCTCAGGTTGATTGATGGGCATATTGATTACAACATCGTCATCGCCAAGCGTTTTTCTGACGAGGCGGCAGTGACCAAGCGTAACGCCATCTTGATGACTTTGTTGATCTGCGGCCTGATGCTGCTGGCCATCGCCGTAATCGGCTACGGGACGACGCGGTCGATCCTGGGGCAACTGGGCGGCGAGCCATCGCAAGCGGCCGAGATCGCCGCCCGGCTGGCCGAGGGCGATCTGGCCAGCGATATCCAGCTGAAAACGGGCGACCAGAGCAGCCTGATGGCGCGGATCAAGCAGTTGACCGAGTCGCTGGAGCACCTGGCCAACCGCGCCTACGCCATCGGCCAGGGCGATCTGAGCCAGGAAGTGAAGCTGGCCTCGTCCAAGGACCGACTGGGCATCGCCATCAACGAGATGATACGGATGCTGCGCATCGCCCGCGCCGAGGACGAGCGGCGCAACTGGCTGAAGGACGGCTATAGCCAGGTTTCCGCGGCGCTGACCGGCGATCTGGCCACCGAGCAGCTGGCGGATGCCGCCATCGGGCTGATCGGCCGTTATCTCGATGCCGGCCGCGGCGTGTTCTACCTGTATCGCGAGGCCGAACAGCGGTTGGACCTGATCGGCAGCTATATGTACACCGAGCGCAACAATCTCGGCGCCAGTTTTGCCTTGGGCCAGGGCGCGGTGGGGCAGGTGGCGCGCGAGCGCAAACCCATCATCCTGGAGGTGACCGACGACGACGCCGCGCCCATCGTCACCGGCACCATGCTGGCGCTGCCGCGCTTCACTTATACCTATCCGCTGCTGCATGAGAAAGAACTGGTCGGCGTGATCGAGCTGGCCAGCTTCGAGCATTTCGACGAACGCAAGCTGGAATACCTGTCCAACATCACCGGCATGCTGGCCTCCTTCCTGTTCGCCGCCGAGCAGCGCGTGCATATCCGCAAGCTGCTGGCGGCCAGCGAGGAGTCCGAGCGCGAGATGCGCGCGCAGAGCGAGCAACTGCGAGAGAGCAACGCCCGGATGGAGGAGCAGCAACAGCAGCTGCAGCAACAGGCCGAAGAGCTGCAACAGACCAATGCCCAGATGGAAGAGGCGCAGCAGCTGTTGCGGCAGCAGACCGAGGAGCTGCAGCAGACCAATGCGCAGATGGAGGAATCGCAGCAGCAGTTGGAGCAGCAAAACCAGGAGCTGGAAGAGGCGAAAAGGCAGCAGGAGGCCAAGGCGCGGCAGCTGGACCAGGCCAGCAAGTACAAATCGGAATTCCTCGCCAATATGTCGCATGAGCTGCGCACGCCGCTGAACTCCATCATCCTGCTGTCCAAGATGATGGTCAGCTCCGAAGACGGCGAGGTGCAGGGCGAGGCGCAGAAGTGGGCGCAGGTGATCCATCGCTCCGGCGAAGACCTGCTGCGGCTGATCAACGACGTGCTGGACCTGTCCAAAGTGGAGGCAGGGCGGATGGACGTGCATCTGGCCACGCTGAGCAGCCGCGACCTGTGCTTCGAGCTGCAGGGCATGTTCGAGCATCTGGCGCGCGACAAGGGCCTGGACTTCGTCATCGACGACCAGCTGCGGCGCGATTTCGTTTCCGATCCAGACAAGCTGTCGCAGATTCTGCGCAATCTGCTGACCAATGCCATCAAGTTCACCCGCCAGGGCAGCGTCACCTTCCGGCTCAGCCACCATCCGAACACGGCGCTGCCGATCCGGCTCAGCGTGCGCGATACCGGCATCGGCATTTCCGAAGACAAGAAGGGCGTGATTTTCGAGGCCTTCCAGCAGGCCGACGGCTCCACCTCGCGCGAATTCGGCGGCACCGGGCTGGGCCTGACCATCAGCCTGCGCTTCGCCCAGATGCTGGGCGGCACCATCGAGCTGGAAAGCAAGCCGGGCGAAGGCAGCGAGTTCAGCGTCTGGCTGCCGGAAAGCGCGGCCGCCTCGCGCGAGGCGGCCAGCCTGACGCCGCCGCCGCGGCTGGAGATGGCGCGCGACGATAGGGACGCGCTGCAGCCGGGAGACCGCGCGGTGCTGCTGATCGACGATGATCCGGTGTTCGGCCAGATGCTGCTGACGATGAACCGGCGGCTGGGCTACAAGACTTTGCTGGCCGGAACCGGCGGCGAGGGGCTGGAATTGGCCGAGCGCCATCAGCCGGCAGGCATTCTGCTGGACCTGGGCTTGCCGGACATGGACGGCACCCAGGTGCTGCACGAGCTGAAGACGCGTCAGGCGCTGGCTTCGATTCCGGTATACATCGTCTCCGCGCGCGACCGCGACGAGGCCTTGCTGCAGCAGGGCGCCATCGGCTTCTTGCGCAAACCCGCCAGCGACAAGCTCTTGGCGGCGGCCGAGGCCGAGCTGGTGCGCGCGGTGGGGGGGCACGCCGGCGGGATTCTGGTGGTGGAGCGCGGGGGGATCAGCCGAGACGAAGTGGCAGAGCTGGTGGGCGAAACCGGCGGCGCCATCGTCGGCGTCGGCCCCGAGGCTGACTGGCCGGCCTTGCTGCGGGAGAGCCGCTGCCGGCTGGCGATCATCGACTTGGGCGCGGCGCCGGTCGCGGCCAGCCTGGGTGTCGCCGCCGCCTTGCGCGAGGCCGATCCGGCTATCTCGCTGGTGTTTTACGCCAGCCAGAGCCCGGACGACGAGGACGAGGCGGAGCTGCGCGCCTACTCCGACTGCATCATCGTCAAGACGCCGCAGGCGGGGCAAAGGCTGCTGGAGAACGTGGAGCGCTTCCTGCGCGACGTGCCGCGGCAGCAGGCGGCCTTGAAAGCGCCGCCCGCCGCAACGGGCAGCCGGCTGCTGGAGGGGCGCAGCATCCTGGTGGTGGATGACGATCCGCGCAATCTGTTCGTGGTGACGGCCGCGCTGGAGCGGCACGGCGCCAAATTGTCCAGCGCCGTCAACGGCCGGCGCGCGCTGGAGTTTCTGGAGCAGCAGCGGCCGGATCTGGTGCTGATGGACATCATGATGCCGGAGATGGATGGCTATCAGGCCATCGCGGCGATCCGGGCCAACCCGGCCTGGGTCGATCTGCCGGTGGTGGCGATCACCGCCAAGGCGCTGCCGGCGGAGCGGGAAAAGATACTGGCTACCGGCGCCGATGACTATCTGTCCAAGCCCGTGGACTACGACGTTTTGGTGGCCAAGGCGGCGCAATGGTGCGAGGGCCGCGCCAAATGAGCGTGACGGTTCAGCAGCGCGGCGGGCAGTGCAAGGCGGCGGTGCTGGGCCGGCTGGACACGCATGAGGACCGCTCGGCGCTGCTGGCCTTGCTGCGAACGGAGCCGGCCGAGCCGCTGGAACTGTGCTTCTACGATGCGGATATCTTGCCGCCGGATGTGCTGTTGGCCATCGCGGACCGGCTGGACGCAGGCGGCAAACTGAAAATACAGGCCTATCACGCCTTGCTGGCTCACAGCCTGGCGCGGCTGAGCCTGCCGACGCGGCAGGTGGCGGCCAAGGTGGAAGAGCCGGGCGAAAGGCCGCCGCTGCGCGCGCTGGCGCTGGCCGGCTCCGCGCAGAGCCTGGAGCCGATTCTGCGCATCGTCGAGGCGTTGCCGTTGTCGGACGTGGTGGCGTTCATCGCCCAGCATGTCCAGGAGGATCAGGCCAATCTATTGGATCAGCTGCTGAAGACGCGCACCGGCTATGTAGTGGAAATGCCGCAGCAGATGACGCCGGTGCGGCCGGGCACGGTCTATGTGGCGCCGCCCGGCCACCATATGAAGGTGGCGCACGGTTACGTCTATTTGACGCGCGACCGCCAGATACAGTTTGCCCGGCCCTCCATCGACGTGCTGTTCCAGTCGCTGGCCGCGGAGTATGGCGACAGCGCGCTGGCGGTTTTATTGTGCGGTTATGGACGCGACGGCGCCGATGGCTGCGCCGAGCTGCGCCAGGCAGGCGGCTGCGTCATCGTGCAGGATGGCGACGAGTGCGCGCCGGCGCGGGCCATGCCGGACGCCGCGCGCAACGACGGGCATTACGATTTCGTCCTTAAGCTGCCGGCCATCGCCAGCCTGGCCGCCTCGGCCGCGGCCGGCGCAGAGGCGGAACCGGACGGCGCGCTGCTGGATCTGTTTCTGGAGGCGCTGGCCAGCCACTATGGCTACGACTTCCGCCACTACCAGCGCGACAGCCTGAAGCGCCGCATCCTCAATCTGATGAGCCAGTTCAATCTGCGCGCTTTCTGCGATTTCCAGCGGGCGGTGCTGACCGACGCGGCGCTGTTCGAGCGCCTGTGCGCCGAGCTGCCGGTGGGGGTGACCAGCTTCTTCCGCCATCCGCAGCAGATGAAGCTGCTGCGCGATGAGATTCTGCCTTATCTGTCCAGTTTTCCGCTGATCAAGCTGTGGTCAGCCGGTTGCTCCACCGGCGAGGAGCCGTATTCCCTGGCCATCGTGCTGGAGGAGCTGGGCCTGCTCGACCGCAGCCATCTGTTCGCCACCGACTTGAATCCATACCTGTTGGAGCTGGGCAGCAGCGGCTTGTTTCCGGCCGGCGCGCTGGCGGCCAATCGCGAAAACTATCTGGCCAGCGGCGGGCCGCGGCTGTTCGACGCCTATCTGGCCGCCAACGGCCGTTTCCTGAAAATGGAAGACAGGCTGCGCCAGCGCATCCTGTTCTATCGCCATTCGCTGACCGACGAAGGCATCTTCAATGAATTCCAGCTCATTGTCTGCCGCAATGTGCTGATCTATTTTGACGCCGAGCTGCAGCGCCAAGTGCTGCGCCGCTTCGCCCGCTCGCTGCATGCCGAAGGCTTTCTGGCGCTGGGGCCGCAGGACGGCTTGCACCGCCAGGCGCTGGATGCCGGCTTCGAGCCGTATTGCAGCGGCAGTTACCTCTATCGCGTCGGCAGAGGAGCGGAACGATGAGCGCCAGCTTCGCCATTCTGGTGGTGGACGACAATCCCAACAACCGCGTCACGCTGCGCGCCTTGTTGTCCAGGCTGTCCGACTGCGAAGTGCGGGAGGCCGCCTCCGGCGAAGAGGCCTTGATGGCCACGCTGGAGCACGAGGTCAACCTGATCCTGCTGGATGTGCAGATGCCGGGCATGGATGGTTTCGAGACGGCCGGCCATCTGCAGATGACCGAGCGCACTCGCGGCATCCCCATCGTCTTCGTCACCGCCATCTTCAAGGCCGAGGAGTTCATCAGCCGCGGCTACGGCCTGGGCGCGGTGGACTATCTGATGAAGCCGCTAGACGACAATCTGCTGCTGAACCGAGTGCGGCTGTACCAGAAGCTGCATGAGCGCGAGACGGCGCTGCACGCGCGCAGCCTGGCGCTGCAGCAGGCCAACACCCAACTGACCGAGGCGTTGGGCGAATTGCAGCGCAGCAGCGCCGAGCTGGCGGAAGCGCGAGACGCCGCCGAGGCCGCCAACCGCGCCAAGAGCGATTTTCTGGCGGTGATGAGCCATGAGATACGCACGCCGCTGAATGGCGTGATCGGCATGACCGACCTGCTGCTGCGCACCCGGCTGGACGAACAGCAGCGCCATTACGTCAATGTGGTGCATCGTTCCGGCGAGAACCTGCTGTCCATCATCAGCGACATCCTGGACTTCTCCAAGATCGAATCCGGTCGCTTTGAGCTGGACAGCCAGCCGTTCTGCCTCAATCAGCTGGTGGAAGAGATCGTCGAGCGGCTGGCCCCGGTGGCCTGCGGCAAGGGCCTGGAACTGATGTGCGCGCTGCCCCTGGAGCCGGTGGATGTGTTTGGCGACGGCAAGCGGCTGGGCCAGGTGCTGACCAATCTGGTCGGCAACGCGGTGAAATTCACCGAGTCCGGCCAGGTGGTGGCGCGGGTGGACCGGCTGGAGGAAAACAAGACCGAGGTGGCGTGCCGCTTCAGCGTCCGCGATACCGGCATAGGCATCTCGCCGGAGCAGCGCAGCCGGTTGTTTCAGCCGTTCTCTCAGGCCGACAGCTCCACCACCCGCCGTTTTGGCGGCACCGGTTTGGGGCTGGTGATTTCGCAGCGGCTGGTGGGCATGATGGGCGGCGCCATCGATCTGGAAAGCGAGCCCGGGGTCGGCACGGAGTTTCATTTCGTTCTGCGGCTGCCGCGCGCGCCGCGCAGCCTGCCGGCCGAGCCGACCGAACTGCTGAGCCGGCTGCGCGTGCTGGTGTTGGATGACAACGCCACTAATCTGGAAATCCTGCGCAGCCAGCTGGAGTCGTGGCGCTGCCAGGTAAGCGTCTGTCAGCATCCGGCCGAAGCCTTGAGCTTGCTGGGTGCGGCGGAAGGACGCTTCGACCTGATCCTGTCCGACATGATGATGCCGGAGATGGATGGACGGATGTTTCTGGAGGCGGCGCGCGAGCGCATGCGGGGCGTCATGCCGCCCGCCATCATCCTGAGCTCCGCCGCCGATGATTTCCAGCAGTTGAACGCCGCCGCCAAGCTGGCGCGCCAGGTGTTGACCAAGCCGGTGCGCCGATCCGACCTTTACAATGCCTTGTTGCAGGCGCGCGCGCCGACCGTTGCCGCAGAGGGGGCGCATGGCGCGCCGCCGCAGACGCTCAGCGGCAGGGTGTTGCTGGTGGAGGATAATCTGGTCAATCAGGAACTGGCGCAGGCCATGTTGCGCAATCTGGGGTGCGAGGTGGAGCTGGCGCGCAATGGCGAGGAGGCCTTGGCGCGTTGCGCGCAGAGCCGCTTCGATCTGGTTTTGATGGACTGTGAAATGCCGGTGCTGGACGGATGGCAGACCACCCGCGCGATTCGCGAGCGGGAAGCCGGCGGCGAACGGCTGACCATCATCGCGCTGACCGCCAATGCCGGCGCCGGCGAGCGTGAGCGCTGCCTGCAGACGGGCATGGATGACTATCTGGCCAAGCCCTTCACGCAGAATGCCTTGCTGGAAGTGCTGGCGCGCTGGATGAAGCCGGGGGCGGATCGCCCGGATGAGGGATCGTCTGACAAGAAAGACGAGGGCTGGCTCGATCCGCAGGCGCTGGCAGGCATCCGCGACATCGATCCCGGATTGTTGCCGCGGATGGTGGCGGCCTGGCTGGCGGAAGGGCCGCGGCTCTTGGCCGCCATACATCAGGCGGCCAAGAGCGGCGACGGCAAGGAACTGTTCCGCGCGGCTCATGCGCTGAAGAACGGCGCCGGCAGCGTAGGCGCGAAGCGTCTGGCCGAGCTATGCCAGCTGCTGGAGCAGCTGGGCAAAGCCGACGATCTGGTGGATGCGGCCAGTGTGGTAGAAGACCTGGATCAGGTTTTCTACCACTCGCAGGAAGCGCTGAAGGCGCTGCGCGAAGAGTAGCGCGGGATGCCTGCTTACTCCGGCACGTTCAGCGCGTTGACGCTGTAGCCGGCGTCGACGTAAGTGATCTCGCCGGTGATGCCGGAGGACAGGTCTGACAGCAGGAAGGCGGCGGCGTTGCCCACTTCCTCGGTGGTCACGTTGCGGCGCAGACAGGCTTGGCCGGCCGCCATGTTCAGCAGCTTGGAGAAGCCGGAGATGCCGGAGGCGGCCAGGGTCTTGATCGGGCCGGCGGAGATGCCGTTGACGCGGATGCCTTCCTTGCCCAGGCTGGCGGCCATGAAGCGGACCGAGGCTTCCAGGCTGGCCTTGGCCAGGCCCATCACGTTGTAGTTCGGAATCGCCCGCACCGCGCCCAGGTAGGACAGCGTCAACAGCGCGGCCTTGCGGCCCTGCATCATCGGGCGGGCGGCCTTGGCCAGCGCCGGGAAGCTGTAGGACGACACGTCGTGCGCGATCTGGAAGGCCTCGCGGCTCAGCGAATCCAGGAAGTCGCCTTCCAGCGCTTCGCGCGGGGCAAAACCGATAGAGTGCACCAGACCATCCAGGCCATCCCATTCCTTGCCCAGCTCGACGAACAGTTGATTGATCTCGTCGTCGTTCTGCACATCGCAGCGGTAGACCAGCTTGGAGCCGAAGTCCGCCGCCATTTCACGGACGCGAGTCTCCAGCTTGTCCACCACATAGGTGAAAGCCAGTTCGGCGCCTTCGCGATGACAGGCTTGCGCGATGCCATAAGCGATGGAGCGGTTGGAGATCATGCCGGTGATCAGGATTTTCTTGCCTTGCAGAAAGCCCATTTGGTGTCCTTCACATGTAAACAGCGCGACATTATACCGAATGGCAGCCATTTGCAGCAGCCATCCATGCGCTGGATGCAGTATATAACCCGATGATAGGCAGGGATTCTTCCGCGCAGCCTGCGGTTGCCGCAAGCGGCTGCGCTTGCTACCATCGGGGATTAGGCAAGCTATTTAATTTCGACGAGGAAGCCATGAGCGATTTGATCCATCACGTAACCGACGATTCTTTCGAACAAGACGTGCTGAAGGCCGACACCCCGGTGCTGGTTGACTACTGGGCCGAATGGTGTGGTCCGTGCAAGATGATCGCTCCGATTCTGGACGAAGTGGCGACCGCCTACGCCGGCAAGCTGAAAGTGGCCAAGCTGAACATCGACCAGAACGAGCAGACTCCGCCTAAGTTCGGCATCCGCGGCATCCCGACCCTGATGCTGTTCAAGGATGGCCAGGTTGTGGCTACCAAGGTTGGCGCGCTGTCCAAGAGCCAGCTGACCGCCTTCATTGACAGCCAACTGTAAAGCGTCTATTCTCCACGCACAATCTTCAAGGCGGGTGGCATAAAAAGCCGCCCGCTCCGTTTACGCTTCCACACCCCCGACGGCGTTCCGCCTGAATACTACCGAGTCGACCTCACGACCGCTATGCACTTATCTGATCTCAAACATCTTCATGTTTCCGAGCTCGTGGAAATGGCGATTTCCAACGAGATCGAAGGCGCAAACCGTCTGCGCAAGCAGGATCTGATCTTCGCGCTTCTGAAAAACCAGGCCAAGAAAGGCGAGAGCATCTTCGGCGAGGGTACGCTGGAAGTGCTCCCGGATGGCTTCGGCTTCCTGCGCAGCCCGGACACCTCGTATCTGGCTGGTCCGGACGACATCTACGTCAGCCCGTCGCAGATTCGCCGCTTCAATCTTCACACCGGCGACTCCATCGAGGGCGAGATCCGCACCCCGAAAGACGGCGAGCGTTACTTCGCGCTGGTGAAGGTGGATAAGGTCAATGGCGAAGCGCCGGAGAACTCGAAGCACAAGATCCTGTTCGAGAACCTGACCCCGCTGTTCCCGACCGAGCAGTTCAAGCTGGAGCGCGACATCCGCGCCGAAGAGAACATCACCGGCCGCATCATCGATCTGATCGCGCCCATCGGCCGCGGCCAGCGCGCGCTGTTGGTGGCGCCGCCCAAGTCCGGCAAGACCGTGATGCTGCAGCATATCGCGCACGCCATCACCGCCAACCATCCGGACGCGGTGCTGATCGTGCTGCTGATCGACGAGCGTCCGGAAGAAGTGACCGAGATGCAACGCTCGGTGCGCGGCGAAGTGGTGTCGTCCACCTTCGACGAGCCGGCGACCCGTCACGTGCAGGTTGCCGAGATGGTGATCGAGAAGGCCAAGCGCCTGGTCGAGCACAAGAAGGATGTGGTCATCCTGCTGGACTCCGTCACCCGTTTGGCGCGCGCCTACAACACCGTGGTGCCGGCCTCCGGCAAGGTGCTGACCGGCGGCGTGGACGCCAACGCGCTGCAACGTCCGAAGCGCTTCTTCGGCGCCGCGCGCAATGTGGAAGAGGGCGGCAGCCTGACCATCATCGCCACCGCGCTGATCGACACCGGCAGCCGCATGGATGACGTGATCTACGAAGAATTCAAGGGCACCGGCAACTGCGAAATCCATCTGGATCGCAAGATGGCGGAAAAGCGCATCTTCCCGGCGATGAACATCAACCGCTCCGGCACCCGCCGCGAGGAGCTGCTGATCCCGCAGGACCAGCTGCAGCGGATCTGGGTGCTGCGCAAGCTGCTGTACCCGATGGACGACCTGGAGGCGATGGAATTCCTGCAGGACAAGATCAAGGCCACCAAGTCGAACCAGGCCTTCTTCGACTCGATGCGCCGTTAAGCGGCCCTCGTCGCAAAACATGCCAGACCATGCCGGTCTGGCATTTTTTTTGGTACATTGAGACATGGATTTGCCAAGCCGCGTTTTTCAAATGGAGTGGTTCTCGGCGATCGGCACCGCCGCCTTCGCCGTGTCCGGTTATCTGGTGGGCATCCGCAAGCGGCTCGATGTGCTGGGCATCCTGATTCTGGCCGTGGTGACGGCCATCGGCGGCGGCATCATCCGCGACGTGCTGGTGAATCGGGTGCCGCGGGTGTTTTTCGATTACACCAATCTGGCCATCATCGCCGCGACGGTGCTGCTGGCTTGGCTGCTGGGCCTGCACCGCCGGCGCAGCCGGGCATTGGAAGGGCTGTTCGTGGTAGCCGATTCGCTCGGCCTGGTGGCGTTCAGCCTGACCGGCGCGCAGGTGGGCCTGATGTTCGATCTCAACGCCTTTGGCGTGGTGGCGCTGGGTTTCATCACCGCGGTCGGCGGCGGGGTGGTGCGCGACATGATGGTCAACGACGTGCCCTTCATCCTGCATAGGGATTTCTACGGCACGGTGGCTATCGTGGTGGCAGGCGGGCTGTGGCTGTTCGACAAACTCGGCTGGGTGGGAATCTGGTCCTTGCAATTGCTGTTCTGGCTGGGGCTGGCGTTGCGCATGCTGGCCCATTCCCGCGAGATCACGCTGCCCAAGATAGGCAGGCGCGAGCAGTAAAAAGGAAAATAAAATGTGGTCGATGGAGGCAGAAGAAGCCGCGGGGCGGATTGCCCAGCGGCTGCGCGCATATGATTTCACCGGCAAGGCGGGCGACTTGCCGTGTCGTCCCGTGCGCGAAGGCTTGCGCCCGGCCGCGGTGCTGATTCCGCTGGTGTGGCACGCGGACGAGCCTACAGTGCTGTTCACCCGGCGCGCGGATCACCTGCCCAGCCATCCGGGGCAGGTCAGTTTTCCCGGCGGCAAGCGGGAGGCGGACGATGCGTCCGCCGAGGCGGCGGCCTTGCGCGAAGCGCGCGAGGAAACCGGTTTGCCGGAGTCCGAGGTGAGGGTGCTGGGTTGCCTGCCGGATTACGTGACGGTGACCGGCTTCGTGGTGACTCCCGTGGTGGGCATGCTGCAGCCGCCCTTGGCGCTGTCGCCGGCGCCGGATGAGGTGGCCGAGGTGTTCGAGGTGCCGCTGCGGAATCTGCTGGACAAGTCGGCTTATAGCCGGCATGACTATGTGCGCGATGGCGTGGCCGGGCAATATCTGGCCTTGGAGTGGCGGCGCTATACCATCTGGGGCGCCACCGCGGCCATGATGTGGATGCTGGCCGACGCGCTGGCTTGAGCGGGCATGGTGGGTGGTTGCCGGATTCTGCGCCGGGCGCTGGCGGAGGCTTCTTGGGCCGCCTGGGGCCGTTGGAACAGGTTGTCGCTCAGGGCGTGTCCTGATCGCACAGGATGATGTTGCGGCCGGACAGCTTGGCTTCGTACAGCAGCTTGTCGGCGCGCGACACCATGGTGGCCGGCGTGTCGCCGGGCCGCCAGTCGGTGATGCCGCCGCTGAACGTGATGCGCTGTTCGACGAAGGGGAAGGTGGTGTGGGTCAGCGCCATCTGCATCCGCAGCATCACCTTGTGGGCGTCGCGCAGCCGGGTATAGGGGAAGACCACCATGAATTCTTCGCCGCCGATGCGGGCGTTGATGTCGGTGTTCCGCGTCGAATCGCGCAGCGCGTTGGCGACGGCCACCAGCACATCGTCGCCAGCCTGATGGCCGTATTGGTCGTTGAATTTCTTGAAGTGGTCGATATCGAATACCGCAATCGCCATGGTCTGGCCGTAGCGCTCGCAGCGGCTGATCTCGTCTTTCAGCACCATATCGCCGTGGCGGCGGTTGTATAGCCGGGTCAGCGGGTCGGTGATGGCCATTTCCGCCAATTGCAGATTGCTTTCATGCAGCTGTTGTTCCAGCTGCTTGCGCCCGGAGATGTCGTACATGGCGATCAGCGAGGATGGCGCGCCTTCGCGGTTCAGCTGTTGCAGCGACACGATCGCCCACAGGCGGCTCTTGTCTTCCAGCTCCAGTTCGATCTCGCGTTGCAGCGCGTCTTCGCCGTCCAGCAGCCAGCGCTCCACCGGCTGCAGTTTCAGCGGCAGGTTCAATTCGCGGCCGGCGGCCTCGGGCTGCTGCGGCGGCAAGCGCAGCAGCTCCCGCGCCGGCGCATTGGCGTGCTGGATGCGCAGCGTTTGAGGATTCACCAGCAGCAGGGCGAGCGGGGCGGTGTCGAGAATGCGGCGCGCCTGCTCCTCGCTTTCGCGGATGCGCTCGTTGCCGCGCAGCAGTTGTTGATGCTGATTGAGGTTGGACAGGTGCTTGCGCAGCGCCAGCAGCGTCAGCGCGGCCACGAACAGCCAGCCCGGCAGCGCCAGCCAGGCCTTGTCCCAGACATAACGGGTGAAATCCTCGCGCGAGATGCCCACCGCCACCTGGAACGGGTAATTGCCGGTCTGGCGCACGCTGTACAGCCGCATCGAACCGTCAAAGCTGGATGGCGCGCTGAACAGCATCTGACTGGCATCGCGCGACAGCATGATGTGCGGCTGCAAGGGCCGATAGCTTTGCGGGTCGAGACCTTCCACTTTGGGCCAGCGCGCCACGGTCAGCTGGCGCTGATCCAGCACCAAGATTTCGCCGTGTTCGCCCACGGTGAGGCGGCTGACCTCATCCTGGAAAAAGTTGTGATTGATCAGGCCGGTAGCCATGCCGATCAGGTTGCCGTCGGCGTCGTACAGCTTGCTGGCCAGCACGATGCCGCCGGCGGTGGGGCTGTGCATGACTGCGGTGTATTTGCTCTCCTGCGGCTCGCTGCGATGCAGCCAGCGACAGAATTCATTGTGGCGGGCGTGGGTTGGGGTGTTGGGCTTGCTGCTGAAGATGGTCTGACAGGCCGTGTCGACGATTTCGATCTGGCTCAGGTAGGACGCCAGCCGCAATTGTTGCTGCAGCTTCTGCTGCAGATCCTGCTGGGCGTCCAGCGGCAGGCTGCCGCTGCGCAGCAGTTTCTGCACTTCCGGGATCTGGTTGCTGCTCTGCAGGATCAGGCCGGCTTCATGGATGCCTGAGCTCAGCCGCTCCGACAACAGCTGGCTCAGGCCGTTGGCCTGGTGGCTGGCCTCGTTTTCCACCTGGCGATAGCTGATGACCAGGTCCAGCAGCACCAGGCTCAGCGTGACCAACAGCAGCAATGCGGCGCCCCACTTGGCATGGCGGGCGGAGCGGTACACGTGCTTGCGGTTGGTCATTTCCATATCAGGGCGGAGGGTATGCGTTGTCTATTGTTCTAAGGTCTTCAGTATGACATCTAAAGCCGCCGCTGCGTAGTTGCTTACAGGTTAAAGCGCATGGACAGATCGATGGCGCGGACGTCCTTGGTCAGCTTGCCCACCGAGATGCGGTCGACGCCGGTGGCGGCGATGGCGCGCACGGTGTCCAGGTCGATGCCGCCGGAGGCTTCCAGCTGGGCGCGGCCGGCGGTCAGCTCCACCGCCTGGCGCATCTGCTCGGTGCTCATATTGTCCAGCAGGATCAGCGTGGCGCCGTGGCGCAGCGCTTCTTCCAGCTGGGCCAGCGTTTCCACTTCGATCTGCAGCGTCACGCCGGGCGGCAGGTCCGCCAGCGCCTGGGCCATGGCTGCGGCAATGCCGCCGGCCGCCATGATATGGTTTTCCTTGATCAGGATGCCGTCGAACAGGCCTATGCGCTGGTTGGCGCCGCCGCCGACAGTGACGGCGTATTTCTGCGCCAGCCGTAGGCCGGGAACGGTCTTGCGCGTGTCGTGGATGCGCGCGCGGTGGCCGGCTGCGGCGTCGACATAGCGGCGGGTTTCGCTGGCCACCCCGGACAGCAGCTGCAGGAAGTTCAAGGCGCTGCGCTCGGCGGTCAGCAGCGCGCGCGCCGGGCCGGCGATGCGGCACAGCTCGCTGCCGGCGGAGACCTTGTCTCCCTCTTTCACCCGCCATTCCACCTCGCAGCGCGGGTCTACCTGACGGAAGCATTCATCAAACCAGGCCTGGCCGCAGATCACCGCGTCCTCGCGCGCGATGACGCGGGCGGAGCCGATCTTGTCGGCGGGAATCAGGCGGGCGGTCCAGTCGCACTGGCCAATGTCTTCGGCCAGCGCCTGGCCAACTTGCTGGGCAATCAGGTGGGGGGCGGGTAGGGCGGTCATGCGGGTCTCCATCCAAAAGCGTATTGTAACGGCAGTCTTGCGAAAAAGGCGCGCGGCGCGGCGCGAACGGGGCTTGGCATCTGGTATGCTGGCAGGCATCGAACCGCAAGCTCAATGTCATGGATTTGTCGGCTTCCCTGTTTGGTCCCTGGATTGCCTGGCTGGCCAACGCTTTGGCGCTGGCCGGATTGTGCTTGGCCGCCTGGCGCGTGCCGTGGCGGCAATTGGACGCCGCGGCGCTGAATGCCTGGATGGGCGCCTGCGTGTTCGATCTGGCGCTGTGGTTGCTGCGCGCGGGCTTGCAGCTTGGTTTGTCGTTTCATATGCTCGGCGCCGCGCTGTTCACCTTGTTGATGGGGCCGTGGCTGGCGCTGCTGGCCTTGGCCGCGGTGCAGATCGGGCTGGCGGCCGGCGGCCATGCCGATTGGCTTGCCCTGGGCTTGAACTGGCTGTTGACGGCGCTGCCGGCAGTCGCCTTGACCGGCGTCGCGCTGAGCCTGGCGCGGCGTTTCCTGCCGCCGCATTTCTTTGTCTATGTGTTTGTCAACGGCTTTCTGGCCGGCGGCGCCAGCCTGGTTTGCGCCGCGGGGTGCGGCTTGCTGGCGCTGGGGCTGGCCGGGATCTACCCGTGGGATGCCTTGCTGGAAGAGGCTTTGCCGTATTATTTCCTGCTGTCGTGGTCCGAGGCCTTTACGACTGGCTTGTTGCTGGCGGTGTTGGTGGTGTATCGACCGCATTGGGTCGCTACCTTTGATGATGAGCGCTATCTCGGCGATTGGCCGGGCAAAAATTGAGGAGAATCGCGATGCCGTTCGTCTTATGGAGCTTGTTGCTGGCGGCTGTGTTGCCGTTGATCTGGGCCGGGGTGTCCAAGGCCGGGGCGCGTTACGACAATCATAAGCCGCGCGAAGTGGCGGCCAGGGCGGAGGGCTATCGCCAGCGCGCGGGCTGGGCGCAGCAGAACGCCTGGGAGGCCTTGCCGACCTGGACGGCGGCCGTCGTGGCCGCCTGGCTGATGAAGGTGCCGGAGGCGGCGATGAATGCCGCCGCGGCCGTCTTCGTGCTGGCGCGCGTCGCCCATGGCCTGCTGTATATCGCCAACCAGGCCTCGCTGCGTTCCTTGGCCTGGCTGGTGGGCATACTGGCGGCGCTGTATCTGTTCCTGCGCGCCGGCGGCGTGATAGGCTGAGGCCGGGCGGCAAGCCGCCGCCCTGCGTTTACAGCCAGCCTTGTACGCGCAGCGTGGCTTGCAGTTGCTCGAAACCGACTGTGTGGAAGGCTTGCCAGCCGATGGCGCGGGCAGCTTCCACGCATTCGATGTTGTCGTCTAAGAAGGCGATCTGCTCTCCTTGCAGATCCAGCACCTGCTCGACATGGCGATAGATCGCCAGATCGGGCTTGCGCAAATGCAGCAGGTGAGAGGCAAATGTGTGCTGGAAATGGCCCAGCAGTCCAAATTCCCGCTCTATCTTGTTCCAATGCAACGCGTTGTTGTTGCTGAGCGCAGCCAGCGGGAAGGTTTGCGACAGGGTGTCGAGCAATTCGCTGGCGCCTGGGTAGCAGCCCGCCAGCCAAGCGGATAATTGCTCCTGCATCGCTTGCTGGGAGAGGCCCAGATGCAGCGCATCCACCATCGCCGCGCAGAATGCCTGCGGCGTACATTCGCCCAGGTCCAGCCGCGCCACCCAGGGATTCTCTATCCAGAACCGGCGTGCGTCTTCCCGCGGCAAGGTGCCGCCGGACAGCCGCATCAGCGGATCGATGCCATTCCAGTCAACCAGCACCCCGCCAAGATCAAACACCAACACGCTTGGTTTGCTGCTCATCGCGCCCTCTTTGATTTCGATTATCGGCGGTCAAATCCCGCCGCAGGATGATGGCTAGAGTGGCTTTCGCAGGATCGGTTCCCGCAGAAAAACTACAAAATCAGCGGTTCCGGCTCCAGCGCCACGCCGAATCGCGCCCGCACGGCTTCCTGAACCTTGCGGGCGAGCGCGTGCAGTTGCGCGCCGCTGGCCTGGCCGTAGTTGACCAGCACCAGCGCCTGCTTGGCGTGCACGCCGGCGTCGCCTTCGCGGTAGCCCTTCAAGCCGCATTGGTCGATCAGCCAGCCGGCGGCCAGCTTTACTCGGCCGTCGGCGGCGGGGTAGTGCGGCAGCTGCGGGTGGCTGGCAAGGAGCTTGTCGGCCAGCGCCGCGGATACCACCGGGTTCTTGAAGAAACTGCCGGCATTGCCCAGCACGGCGGGGTCCGGCAGTTTGCTCTGGCGGATGGCGATGACCGCGCGGCTGATGTCGCTCGGGGTCGGCGCCGTGATGCCGTCGGCAGCCAGCTGCCGGGCGATGTCGCCGTAGCCGGTGCGCAGGCTGGCGGTGCGCGACAGTTTGAAGCGCACGGCGGTCACCAGCAGCCGGCCTGCAGCCTCGTGTTTGAATACGCTGTCGCGGTAGCCGAAACAGCAGTCGGCATTGGACAGCACCAGCGGCGCGCCGTCGCGGTCCAATTGGGCGCAGACGACTTCGTGCAGATGGTCCTTCACCTCCACGCCGTAAGCGCCGATATTCTGCACCGGGCTGGCGCCCACGGTGCCGGGAATCAGGCTGAGGTTTTCCAGGCCGTACCAGTCTTGCGCCAGGGTATGCAGCACAAAATCGTGCCAGTTTTCGCCGGCGGCGGCCTCGACGATCACGTGGTCGCCGTCTTCGCGCAACAGGCGGATGCCGGTCAGCGCCACCTTGGCTACCAGGCCAGGGTAGTCGCGCGTCAGCAGCAGATTGCTGCCGCCGCCCAGCCACAGCACCGGACCCTGGCGGTACAGCGGATGGGTCAACAGGGCGGATAGGTCGGCCAGATCGTCCAGCCGGCAGAAATGCGCGGCGCGCGCGGCCAGGCCAAAGGTGTTGTACGGACGCAGATCGACGTCTGCTTGAAACTGCAGGGTCATAGCATGATTCCTTGGTCGCGGCGCAGCCGTTGGCGGCTGGCGCGGGCCAGATAATAAGTGAGCAGCAGACCGGCCAGCGTCAGGCTGATTACCAGCGCGGTCCAGAAACCGTAGATGCCCATCCGCGGCACGATCCAGTCGGTCAGTCCGAGCAAGATGCCCAGCCCCAGTCCGGCGATCCAGAACGAGGTAATGTGAATGGCCATCGGGATGGCGGTCAGCTTGTAGCCGCGCAGCGCGCCGGAGGCGATGGTCTGGGCGGCGTCGGTCAACTGGTAGACGGCGGCGAACAGCAGCAGCGTCGTGCCCATGGCGATGACGCGCGGGTCTTGGCTGTACATGCGCATGATGGGTTCGCGCAGCAGCAGCACCAGAATCATGGCGGCGCCGGCCATGGCCAGCCCCATGGCCAGGCCGACGCCGGAAATGAAGCGGGCGGCTTTGTAATCGCCGGCGCCTGCGTGGTGGCCGACGCGCACCGACAGCGCAGTGGCCACGCTTTGCGGCAGCATGTAGATCAGGCTGGAGAAGTTCAGCACCGATTGGTGGGTGGCCACCACCACGGTGCCCAACTCGGCGATCAATAGCGCGATGAAAGAGAACAGGCTGACTTCGACAAAGAAAGACAGGCCGATGGGCGTGCCCAGCTTCAGAAAGGCGGCGAAGCGGCGCCAGTCGGGGGCGGACAAGGACGCCAGCACCCGGTTGTCGCGGAAGGCCTTGTGCCAGCTGACATAGGCCAGCAGCGCCAGGCAGTTGAACCAGAACACGATGCCGGTGGCCCAGCCGCAGCCGGCGCCGCCCATTTTGGGCAGGCCGAACAGGCCGTGGATCAGGATGTAATTCAGCGGAATGTTCAGCGCCAGCGCCAGCAGGCTGACGACCATGATGGGTTTGGGATGGCCCAGGCTGGAGGCGTAGGCGTGCAGCGCGCGGTGCGCCATCGCGGCAGGCATGCCGATGGCGGCGCCGGTGATGAACAGCATCACTTTGTCTATCACTTGCGGCGGCAAGTTCAGCACATGGCGCAGCGGCGCTTCCAGCAGCAGCATCAACAGCGCGCCCAAGGCGCCCAGGAGCAAGCCGAACCACAGTCCTTGCGCGGCGTCGCGCTTGAAGTCGCCGGTCTGGCCGGAGCCCAGGTGATGGGACAGGATGGGATTGAGCGCCGCGACCACCCCCATCAGCGTCACATAGACGGTGATGAACACGCTGGCGCCCAGCGAGACGGCGGCCAGATCGTCGGTGCCGACGCGGCCGGCCATCACGGTGTCGACGAAGCCGGTCGCCACTTGGGCGATCTGGGCGATCATCATCGGCAGCGCGAGGCGCGCGATCTGACGCGCCTCGGCCATGATTTCGTGGCGCGGGGCGCGATTGAGTTCAAACAGCATGGGCTTTGGCGGGATTTTCGGCGGAAAACGCCAATTATAGACGCGCGAGCCATATGCTGTCGCGTCGGCTCAAATCCTCACCGGCGGATCGCGGCGCAGGTCGCAGCTGATGATCAGCGTGTCGCCGTAGCGGGCGTTGATCGCCAGCGCATCGGCCAGGCTGATGTCGCTTACGGTCAGTTGTTGATCGCGGTGTTCCACGTCATAGCCTTGATCGCGGGCGAAGGCGGCTAGCTCATGCAGCGCATGGCCGTCGCCGGACGGCAGGGGGGTGGCGCTCAGGCTGCCACACAGGGGGCGAGGTCTTCCCACGGCATCAAAAATCGCAAAAGAGAAATCGGTATAGCTGTCTTGCAGGCAGTCGTACATGTTTGGCTCTCCCAAGTTCGGTCGCGCTGTGCGTGCCGGGCTTGAGTCCGCCGGCGACGCTTTAGCAGGATTTTTAGGCGCCCTGCAAGTTGTCATTAACTCGGCGCCCGAGCCGATCGGGACGGCTTGCGGGAGAACGGTGCCAGTCAGTCAGCCAAGAAAAAACCCGCTGGCCGAGTAAGCGCAAGCGGGTTGATCCGGATACGCTTTAGCTGGCATTTGTTAAGCGCCCGCAAGCTGTGTCAAATCGGCGCATGTCGGTTAGATTATGCCGATGGCGGAGGACTGTCAATAGCGTAGGTCGCGCTCAGTTTCTTTCTGTCAGCGCCCGAGCGGCCAGGGGCAGTTCATCGGGTATTGGCAGATCGGATAGCTGCTCCTGCGGACCCTTCAGCAGACAAGAAAGCGCCAGTCCGCCCATGCTACCCCCCATCGCCACATACAGGATGGCCGGCAGACCAAAGTGGGTGGCGACGAAACCGGCTAGGGCCGGCGCGGCCCCGCCGCCAAGCACTTCTCCCAGTCCCACTACGATGCCGGTTGCCGCCGGTATCAGCTCGGCAGGCACGGATTCCCCGGTGAGGGGGCCGACAGTGAGGCAGGTGAGGCTGCAGTTGAAAAAGGAAATGCCAAATAGCAAGGCAAACAGCAGCCAGGGTTGAGCCGGAGCCAGTTTCAGCAGTATCACCAATGCCAGGCTGGCAGCGAACGACAAGACGACCGCCGGTTTGCGTCCATACAGGTCGGACAGGCCCGGTACAACCAGTTGTCCGACGAAGCCGCCGACGCCGATGGCTGAAATTACAGACGCCATTTCTATGGTGGACAGGTGAAGGTGATCGGTCAGGTAGTTCGGCAGCATCGCGCACAATACGAACTGGCAGGCCAAGATGCAGAACATTAATAGTACGTTGAGACGGATATTGCCCAAACGCAGCAATTGCCACCAGGGCAGGCGCGCGTCGTCCTGGTTAGAGGACGGCAGGCTGTGGCTCAGCGCCGGTTCGTAATGGCGATGTATGAGCCAAGCCAGGATGAAGCCTGGCAGCGCGACGATGGCGAATACGCCGCGCCAAGAGTGCATCGCCCCCAGCAGCCAAGCTGCGATCAGCGGTCCAAGCGCCAGGCCGAGCACGGGAAACAGCGCCTGTTGAATGCCCAGGTTCAAGCCACGTCTATCTGGGTGTGACACCTCCGTGGCTACGGCAATGCCCGCAGGCGTGAACAAGCCTTCGCAAATACCCATCAGCGCGCGCAGCAACAGCAGGCTGGCCAGCGCACCGGCTAAGGCAGAGAGGCCGGACAATACAGAGACCAGGAGCAAGGAGCCGACCAGTACGGTTTTGCGTCCTAGCCGACGGATCATGCTGCCCACTGTCAATGCCGCCAGCCCCCAGGCCATGGCGAGCGCGGCCGACAGATTGCCAAGGTCCTGATAATTCATCTGCAGGTCGCTCATGATGGCCGGAAACAGCGGCAGTATGATGAAACGGTCCAGCCCCACCAGGCCAAAGCCAAGGGACAGCAGTACCACCATGATGGTCTCGTGACGTCCGGCGCCAGGACCGAGCTGCATTGCCTTTTTCATCGTTTTTCCTCAGGCTTTGCTGCGTGCGCGGCCGGGTACGGGGCTTCCCGCGATCGATTGCAGGAATGCCGATGGCCGGCGCGATGCGCGGCAAGCGTTGCGATTTGGGATGAAACGGAGGGAGAGGTAAGCGCGGAGAGACCCACGCTTACCGAACAGGCGATCTCAGGCCGCCCACTGGCCTACTGCCATTTCGGCGGTAAAGCCTGGGCCGAAGGCAGCCAGCATGCCGATCGAACCCTCCTCGGTGTTGGCGGCGAAGCGGCGACGCAGCACGTCGAACACTACTACGCTGGCGATGTTGCCGGCTTCAGACAGGCTGGTGCGGGAGTGCGCCACCTTGTCTTCCGGCAGTTCCAGCTTATTCACCAGTTCATCCAGGATCTTGCGGCCGCCGGTGTGGAACACGAAGAAGTCGTTAAATGCGCATTGCTGGTTGTATACCTTTTGGTTCAGCTCCTCCATGACCGGAGCAACGTCCTTGATGGAATTCATCACTGCCTTGTCCAAGGTGAAGTGAAAACCGGTGTCCTTGACGTCGTAGCGTATGAAGTGCTCGCTGTTGGGCAGGAAGAAGGAACGAGTGCCCTTGATGTGGAAGCCGGCGGCTTCGTCGTCGGCGCGCACCACGCAGGCGGAGACCGCGTCGCCAAACAGCGCAGACGAGATGAAGGCGTGCAGCTTGGTGTCGTCCGGCTGGTAGCACAGCGACGAGAATTCCAGCGACACGATGAGCACATGGTTGCGGCTGTCCAGGCTGGCGAAGTCGTTGGCGCGGTTGATGGCGGCGGCGCCGGCCACGCAGCCAAGTTGAGCAATGGGCAGCTGGATGGTCGATTGCGCCATGTTCAGGTCATTGATCAGGTGGGCGGTCAGCGACGGCATCATGAAGCCGGTGCACGAGGTGACGATCACCATGCGAATGTCTTGCGGGGTCAGTCCGGCGCTGTCCAGCGCCTCCAGAGCGGCCTGTGAAGACATGGCGCGCGCCTCGCGCTCATAGACGATGCTGCGGTGGGTGAAGCCGGTATGCACCGACAGCTCGTCGATGGGCAGCACCAAGTGGCGGGTGTTCACTTCGGTGTTCTGGATCATTCTGCGGGCTAGCGGCAGGCGGGGATGATCGCCATGCAGTTCTTCCAGATGCTCGATCATCTGGGCCTGGGTGATCTTGTATTGCGGGAACAGCACGGACGGTTGGCAAAGTGTGGACATGATTCATACCTCTATGCAGGGTTTGAGTGTTAGCGTCGGATCGGGTCAGTCAGCGCAAGGGAACGGCGTCAAGCGCCGCCTTGCCGCAATCAGTCTTCCAAGACAAATTTGTAGGCGTACTGCCATGCCAGATTGCTCTCCCGCACATGCTTGCGGATCACCATGCGCACGCGGGAGCCGATCTTTAGCTGGGACGGATCGAGCACGTCGACGACCTCGGAGGCAAGCCCGATGCCATCGTCCAGTTTCAGCATCACCATATGGCGCGGCATGGTTTCGCCGTAGCCCATGCCGGCGAGAATGGGGTTGGCGGCCTCTGATATCGCCACGATGGTGCCGGTGCGAGCGCAGCGGTATGGCTCCACGCGCAGCGAGTTGCAGGCGCCGCATACGCTGCGGCGCGGGAAGAATATCTCGCCGCATTCCTGGCAGCGGCTGCCTTCCAGGCGGTACTTGCCGCCATGCTCGCGCCATTCGCGCAGCATGCTGGCCGTGGTCATGCGATGAATATGTTCCGGATACAGGGACATGCTGACGCTCCTTATTCGTTGCTCAAGACGATGACCGAGTTATGGGCGGCATAGCCGCCAAGGTTCTGCGATACCCCGATGCGCGCGTTCTTCACCTGGTTGTCGGACTCGCCGCGCAACTGGCGGAACAGTTCGGTGATGTGCAGGATGCCGTCGCAGCCGGAGGCGTGGCCGCGGCCGATGTTGCCGCCGTCGGTGTTCAGCGGCACTTCGCCGTCGATGGCGATGCCGCCTTCCAGCACGAAGTGACCGGCTTGGCCAGGTTTGCAGATGCCCATCGACTCCATCTGGATCAGGCCGGCGCCCAGCAGGTCGTAGACTTGTGCGACGTCGATGTCCTTGGCGCTGATGCCGGCTTTCTTGTAGGCGATCTCGGCGCAGGCGACCGAGTTGGCGGACAGCGCCATGCCGGTATCCGTGGCGAGGCCGGGGTGGCGCAGCGTGGGGTTGTGATAGCGGGTGCCGAAGTAGTGCGATACGCCGGTGTAGGCGCAGCCTTTGACAAAGACCGGCTTGTCGGTGTACTTGTGCGCCAGGTGCTCGGCCACCAGGATCGTGCAGCCGCTGGCTTCGCCCCAAGCCAGCATAGAACCATGGGCTTCGCTCCGTTTCAGTTCTTCCAGCGAGGGAATGGGCTGGCCGTAGCGGGTGGCGGAAGGGGTATTGTGCGCGTAGATGCGCATCTGCCGGCCGAAGGCCGCCAGCACATCGGCTTCGCGTCCAGCGTAGCCGTAGTTGTGAAAGTATTCGGATGTGGCCAGCGCGAAAGCATCGGTGTGCGAGATGCCGAGGAAGTAGTCGTATTCACACTCCGTGCTGGAGCCGATATATTCGGCGTAGTTGAAGTGGTCGGTCATTTTCTCGAAGCCGCCGCACAATACGATGTCGTATTCGCCGGAGGCTACCATCTGATGTCCCATCTGAAACGAGACCGAGCTGCTGGTGCAATTCGAGCTGGTGATGAAGGTGGGGGCGGGACTAACGCCAAGGGCATCGGAGATGGTCGGCCCTAGGCCGCCGTATTCCGAAATGCCTTCGCCGTGGTAGCCGTAAGCCACACCCTGGATTTCCCGAGCATCCATTTTGGCGTCGCTCAGGGCCTGGTAGGCTGATTCCACAATCATTTCCTTGAAGCTTTGGCGGACCCGGCTGCTGCCTGGCTTGGGCGTATAGGTTGCCGCCACGATGGCGACGCGACGTGCGCTCATATTGTTTCTCCTGTTTCGCGATCTCAGAGGTAGGCTGTCAAGGCGTAATCCGGGCGCAGGTACTTGAACTCGTACTTGATGGCTGTGCCGTAGTCGACATAGCGCTTAGCCGCTAGTTGAGCTGTCAGTGGCCGCGCGCGGCGCTGATGTTCGGCGATGGCGTCGGTCACTGTTAGGGCAATTGCGTCGCTGCCGGCGCCGAATCCATAGGAGGCAAGCAGGATGCGCTGGCCTGGTTTGGCTTGATCCAGTACCTGGAACAGTCCCAGCAAGGGACTGGCGGCGCCGGTATCGCCTACGCTGTCTGCGAACAAGGAGGGTTCGACTTGCTCATCGCGGAAGCCCAGGTGCCGACCCAGTGCGCGAGGGGTGGCGGTCACGTTTTGTTGGAAAACCGCATAATCGAAATCGGACGGGGACGTTTTCAGTTTGTCCATCAGGCCACGCACCGCACGATGGGTTTGCTCTTCCAGGCCGATGCTGTTTTTGTCCGAACCCAACCCCATGCCAGAGCGGATGTACCGTTCGCCTTGCGGACGGATGTTGTCGGCCACGTCGGCGGCGCAGGAAAAGGTGGCGTCGATCTCGGCAATGATCTTGTCACAACCCAGCACCAGCGCTGCTGCGCCGGCGCCGGCGTAAGACTCGGTCAGATCGCCCGGCGCAGTGTGGCGGTTGATGGTGTCGGCGGCGATGATCAGGGCATGGCCGGCCATGCCGGCGCGCACCAGCGCCTGGCCGATCTGCAGGGCGCTGGTGCCGGATTTGCCGGCGAACTGGATGTCGGCGCAATACAGGTCATAGCCTTGGCCCAGCATTTCCAGGATCACGGCGGCAGATGCGCGGGACTCATACGGATTGGTGCAAGTGCCCAGATAGAGCGCATCCAGATTGGGATGGCCGCCATGCTCCAGGGCGTGTTGTGCTGCCAAGACGCCTAGGGTGATTACGTCTTCATCCGCTTGCAAAACTGCGCGCTCGCTGACGCCGAGATGATCGCGAATCAGCGCTGTTTCGGTGTTCTTCCAGACGCTGACGACGTCTTCGATTTTGAGTCGGCAAACCGGGATGGCACTGCCGTAGCTCACTATGCCTGCTTTCATCATGGCCCTTCCTTTATCAGTAACAGGAGTTTTCTGCTGGCGGCCAACCCGCGCCTGTTTCCTCCGCTTTGAGGATGTGGCGCCTTGCATGCCGCGAGAAAGATACGAAACGTTCCGTTTCCTTTTTTTAGTTAACATGCCGTTGGCATTTGATGTCAATAATAAATTCCGTGAATTTATAATTTCATGGCCATGCCAATTTGATTGCTGCACTTTTAGTGGAGTAAGCAAGATTTTTCAAAAATTGAAAATCTAAATAAGTTTTGTTCAGGTAAGTATTGAAAGAAGGGAGGAGACTGTTTCAGCCAGTTTTACAGGAGTGATGGATGCTTTGATGATGATTAAATGAGGGAGAAATTTTTGTTATTTAATTGCTAAAACTGAGAAATTAACAGGGCATTTGATTTTATCTGTGTAAGTTATTAAACAGGTTTCTTATTTATGAGCATGGATTCTTCGCGCTTTTCTTAATTTTGTCTGCGTGAAAGTATTGTCCTGATACATCAGATCATAGATGGTCATGATTTGATATGTAGCATTAAATTTAATATTTAAATTTATTGTTCTTGTTTTGATTTTTCATGTACTTGTATGGCTGTATTGTTGTTGGGTTGGCCTGTACTGTTGTTTTTCTGCAAAATAGGATGTCGGAAAACGGTATTGGTATGGCTGGCGAGAGGTTCAGTGATATGTTGCTATCGAGTACGAGTCGGAATGCATTTGGGAATGTTTTTTAAAGGCTTGGCGCTTGTTGCAAAGTGTCGTCCACGGTTTGCAATGCGCTTCATTAGTGTCTTTTACTTTTGATTTCCCGTTGTGGATTCAGGCGTTGCTTGTAAGTGATGAGAAAACAAGGGCTATATCTATCTCTAGATAAAACGAAACGTTTCGTTTTGTTGAGCTTTTTGCCCATCCTTCTCATTGATGCGTCTGCATAGCCTTCAGGATTGGTCGCGGTGGTGCTGGACGATGACGAGGTGGAGGTGTGGTTGGGACGTCGGCAACGTCATTTCATTTCAAAACAGAATAGGAGGACAGTTTCTCATGCCGCAGAATCGGACAAGAAGCTCTACCGGTGCAACACGTAATCCACAAACGCATCAGGCCATTCTGGCCTCCACGATAGAAATTCTGAAGGAGGCCGGCTACTGTGGGGTCAGCATTGAATCGGTTGCTCGCCGCGCGGGCGCTAGCAAGCCGACGATTTACCGTTGGTGGCCCAACAAGGCGGCGCTGATTGCCGAAGTGTATGAATGTGAAAGTGAACAGGTGAGGCAATTTCCGGCGTTGGGATCACTACGGGACGATCTGTCCTTTTTACTGCATAACCTTTGGAGGGTATGGCGCTCCACGATTTGTGGCGAGGCCTTTCGCAGCGTGATTGCCGAGGCGCAGCTTGATCCACATACGCTGGCTCAGATGAAGAACGAATTCATGGTGCGTCGCCGCGATATGCCGCGCCAGCTTCTGGAAAGCGCGATGCGCCGCGGCGAACTGGCGGAGGGGGTCGATCAGGAATTGCTGCTGGACATGATTTTCGGCTTCTGTTGGTATCGTTTGCTGACCGAACAGCTGAGCGCAGAACGCGATATCGATGCCTTCATTGATTTGCTTTTATCCGGAGCGGCCGCGCGTTGACGGCCGCTCTAATCGGTTCGGTTTTTTATTCGGCCTGGGGGCGCAGCTCCTGCTCCACCAGTCGGTAGCCGACGCCGGTTTCGGTGACGATGTGGCGCGGCATGGCCGGGTTGTCTTCCAGCTTTTGCCGCAAATGGCCCATGTAGACGCGCAGATACTGGTTGTGTTCGGAGAACGATGGCCCCCACACCGCCAGCAGCAGCTCGCGATGGGTGATCACCTTGCCGGCGTTGCGGATCAGCGTGGATAGCAGCCGGTATTCGATCGGCGTCAGGTGTACCGGCGTTTCGCCCTTGTGCACCAGCCGGTTGACCAGGTCTATCTTGATGTCGCCGAACTGGAAGTTCTGCTGCGGCGCGGCGCTGCCCTGAATACGGCGGCGCAGCAGCACCCGGATGCGCGCCAGGCATTCGGCCACGCCGAACGGCTTGGTCAGGTAATCGTCAGCGCCTGCATCCAGCGCGGCGACTTTTTCCGTTTCCTGGGTCCGCGCGGACAATACCAGGACCGGGATGTCGGTCCATTCGCGCAGGCTCTTGATGACGTCTATGCCGTTCATGTCCGGCAGGCCCAGGTCGAGGATCACCATGTCGGGCTTGCGAGTGGCTACTTCGATCTGGCCCTGCTTGCCGGTTTCCGCCTCGTAGACGGTGAGATTTTCTTCTTCCAGCGCCGAGGACAGGAAACGTCGTATCGGCTTTTCATCCTCGATGATCACTACGGAAATAGGTGCGTCGTTCATGTCTTGTCGCTCTTGTGGGTTCAGGCGTCTTCCGGCGGCAGCGCGGGCGGCGTGCCGGCCGGCAGGGTAAAGGAGAAGCGGGCGCCGTGCGGATGGAGGTTGCCTGCGTCTATGGTGCCGCCGTGGTTTTCGATGATGGCGCGGCAGATGGCGAGGCCCAGGCCGACGCCCGGCGTGGTGGACTCCGGCGTGCCGCGCGAGAATTTGTCGAAGGCTTTCTGTTCCATATTGGCCGGCAGGCCAGGGCCGTCGTCGCTGACCGAGATGCGGATCTTGTCGCCCTCATGCCGGGCGGCCAATTGAATATGCGAGCCGGCCGGCGTGTACTTGCCGGCGTTTTCCAGCAGATTGACCAGCACGCGTTCGATCAGCACCGCGTCGTACTCCAGCACCGGCAGATCGTTGCCCAGCTGCAGCTCCAGCTTATGGTTGCGCAGGGTGTGCTCGCAGGCGCGCACCGCGCTGCCCACCACTTCGTCCAGCAACTGCCATTCCTTGTTCAACTTGACGCCTGACTGCAGCTTGGCCATGTCCAGCAGATTGGTCACCAGCTTGTTCATCCGCATCGCCTCGTCCTGGATGGACTGCGAGATGTCGGCCTGCTGTTCCGGCGGCAGATTCGGCGAATTCAGCATATTGGCCAGGCCCAGCATGGTGGTCAGCGGGGTGCGCAGGTCGTGCGACACCACCGACAGCACGCTGTTGCGCAGCCGTTCGGACTCCATCGCCACGATGGCGTCTTGCGCCACCTCGACGTAGTGCACCCGTTCCAGCGCCAGGGCGATCTGTGCGGCGCAGGTTTCCAGCAGCCGCTGCTGCTCCGGCAGGAAGGCATGGATGGTTTCCTCCGGCAGCAAGGCGATGACGCCGCGGGTACGCATCGGCGCTTTCAGCGGCACATACAGCGCGGGATTGGACGGCAGGGTATTGGTGCCGAGGCCGGCCGGCTGCAGGTTGTCGAATACCCATTGCGCCACGCCGGTATCGGCGGCGCTGCCGTAATCGGTGGCGGTGCGCAGCTGGTCCTCGCTGTTCGGGATGAACAGCATCACTTTGGCGCGGAACAGCGGCTCCAGCCGGCCGACGGCGGTTTCGATGATCTGCGAGGCGGTCAGCGCGCCGGCCAGCTCGCGGCCCAGGTCGTACAGCGCGCGGGTGCGGCGTTCGCGGTAGGTGGCGATGGTGGCTTCGAAGCGGAAGCGCGCCGTCAGCTGGCTGATGATCAAGGCCACCACCAGCATCACGATGAAGGTCAGCAGATACTGGGTGTCAGATACCGCGAACGACAGCCGAGGCGGCACGAAGAAGAAATCGAAGGCCGCCACCGACAGGAAGGACGCCAGCACGCCCGGCCCGCGGCCGTAGCGGGTAGCGATCAGCACCACCGCCAGCAGGTGCACCATGATGACGTTGGACAAGGCGAAATAGGGCACCAGCAGATGATTGACGGCGGTGGTGGCGAAGCAGATGGCGGACGCCGCCAGATAGCCGCGTCTGGCCTTGCCTTCGTCGTCCTCGCTGAACAGCAGGCTGCGCACGCGTTTGCCGCGGCGGCTTGATTCGTCTTCCAGCTCATGCGCCACCACATAGATGTCGACATCGCCGGACAGCCGGGTCAGCTCGTTCACCAGCGAGCCTTGCCACAGCCGGACCAGCGGATTGCGCACCGATTTGCCTACCACCAGCTTGGACACATTGCGGGTGCGGGCATAAGCCAGCAGGGTGGCGGCCAGCTCGCTGCCGCCCAGCACTGTGGTTTCGGCGCCCAGTTCTTGCGCCAGCTTCAGCCCCTTGAGCACGCGCGCCCGCTGCTCTTCCGGCAGCCGCTGCAGATTGGGTGTTTCCACATAGACCGCGATCCAGTCGGCGTCCAGGTTGGCGGCCAGCCGCTTGGTGCTGCGGATCAGCTTCTCGGTGCCGGGGCCGGGTCCGACGCAGACCAGCAGCCGCTCGCGGGCATGCCAGACCGGGGCGATGGATTGATCGGCGCGGTAGGCGCGCATCTGCGCGTCCACGCGGTCGGCGGTGCGGCGCAGCGCCAGCTCGCGCAGCGCCAGGAGATTGCCCTTGCGGAAGAAGTTCTTGACCGCGCGCTCGGCCTGGTGCGGCAGGTAAACTTTGCCGGCGGCGAGGCGGGACAGCAGTTCGTCCGGCGGCAAGTCCACCAGCGAGACTTCGTCGGCCATGTCGAACACATGGTCCGGCAGCGTTTCCCTGACGATGATGCCGGTGATCTGGCCGACAACATCGTTAAGGCTCTCGAGATGCTGCACATTGAGAGTGGTGTAGACGTCGATGCCCGCGGCGAGCAGCTCCTCCACGTCCTGCCAGCGCTTGGGGTGGCGCGAGCCGGGCACGTTGGAGTGGGCGAACTCGTCGATCAGGATCAGTTGCGGCTGGCGTTCCAGCGCCTTGTCGATGTCGAATTCCGACAGCGTGCGGCCCTTGTACTCGATCTGGCTGGGCGGCAGCACTTCCAGCCCGTCCAACTGCGCCGCGGTTTCCTTGCGGCCGTGGGTTTCCACCACGCCGACCAGCACTTTGACCCCTTCCTGTTGCTTGATGCGAGCGGCGGCCAGCATGGCGAAGGTCTTGCCGACGCCGGCGCAGGAGCCGAAGAAGATTTTCAGCCGGCCGCGATTAGCCTGCTCCTCCTCGCGTTTGAGTTCATCTAGCAGCGCATCGGGATCAGGACGGGTATCAGACATGAGGCATCCTATTGTTCAGCCACAGAAACACACGGAATCACACGTAAATGAGCCACGAAATCCACGAAACGACACGAAATGGCCAGGCGAGCCGCCTTGGGGGAGCCTTTTCGTGTCCTTCCGTGTGTTTCCGTGGCTAAAAGAACCGGACGGTCAGACTTTGCGGGCCAACTGATCCAGCGCCAGGTTCAGCTCCAGCACATTGACGCGCGGCTCGCCCAAGAGGCCGAAGGTCTCGCCGATGATATGGTCATCGACCAGCTTGCGCACGGCCGTTGCCGGCAGTTTACGCGCGGCGGCCACGCGGTCAACCTGATAGTAAGCCGAGGCGACGGAAATTTCCGGGTCCAGGCCGCTGCCGGAGGCGGTGACCAGGTCCACCGGCACCGGGCCGGTCTGGGTCGGGTGCGCCTTGCGGATGTTGTCCACATTGCCCTTCACCGCGTCCAATTGGGCCTTGTTGGTCGGGCCCAGGTTGGAGCCGCCGGAGTTGCCGGCGTTGTACGGCATCGGGCTGGTGGCCGACGGACGGCCCCAGAAATACTGCTCGCCGCTGAAGTTCTGGCCGATCAGGCGCGAGCCCACGACCTTGCCGTCTTTTTCGATCAGGCTGCCGTTGGCCTGCGCCGGAAACACCGCCTGGGCGATGCCGGTGGTGACCAGCGGGTAGGCCAAGCCGGTGAGCAGCGACAAGCCGCCGAAGATCACCAGCAGGGGACGAATGATTTTCACGATAATCCTTTCCATTCTCTTGGCGCGGCGCCCGTCGCCATCTTGGCGGCGGCGGGCTGGCCCGCGCCCGGTTCCCGGCATGCCGGGGTGATGCCCCGGACCGGGTCCGGGAACCTTAGATTGCCTGTTACACCAGACCCAGCGCGCCCAGCAGCATGTCGATGATCTTGATGCCGACGAAGGGCACCAGCAGGCCGCCGAGGCCGTAGACCAGCAAGTTGCTGCGCAGCAGCTCGGCCGCGCTCTTGGCGTGGTACTTCACGCCCTTCAGCGCCAGCGGGATCAGGAACACGATGATGATGGCGTTGAAGATCACCGCGGACATGATGGCCGAGGACGGGCTGTTCAGGCCCATCACGTTCAGCGCGTTCAGCTGCGGGTAGGTGCTGGCGAACGCCGCCGGGATGATGGCGAAGTACTTGGCCACGTCGTTGGCGATGGAGAAGGTGGTCAGCGAGCCGCGGGTCATCAGCATCTGCTTGCCGATTTCCACGATCTCGATCAGCTTGGTCGGGTTCGAGTCCAGGTCCACCATATTGCCGGCTTCCTTGGCCGCCTGGGTGCCGGTGTTCATGGCAACGGCTACGTCGGCTTGGGCCAGGGCGGGGGCGTCGTTGGTGCCGTCGCCGGTCATCGCCACCAGCTTGCCTTCGGCCTGATGGCTGCGGATCAGCTTCAGCTTGGCTTCCGGCGTGGCTTCGGCCAGGAAGTCGTCCACGCCGGCTTCGGCGGCGATGGCGGCCGCGGTCAGCGGGTTGTCGCCGGTGATCATCACCGTCTTGATGCCCATCTGGCGCAGCTCGGCGAAACGCTCCTTGATGCCGCCCTTGACGATGTCCTTCAGCTCGATCACGCCCAGCGCGCGGTTGCCTTCGGCCACCAGCAGCGGGGTGGAGCCGCGGCGGGCCACTTCGTCGGCGCTCTTGGACAGCGCGTCCGGGAACTGGCCGCCTTGCTCGGCGATGTGGCGGCGGATGGCGTCGATGGCGCCCTTGCGGATCTGGCGGCCGTCGTAGTCGATGCCGGACATCCGGGTTTGCGCGCTGAAGGCGATGAAGCTGGCTTCATGGCTGGCCAGTTGGCGCTCGCGCAGATTGAACTTCTGCTTGGCCAGCACCACGATGGAGCGGCCTTCCGGCGTTTCGTCGGCCAGGGAGGCCAGTTGCGCGGCGTCGGCCAGGTCTTTCTCGCTGACGCCCGGCGCCGGAATGAAGGCGGAAGCCTGACGGTTGCCCAGGGTGATGGTGCCGGTCTTGTCCAACAGCAGCACGTCCACGTCGCCGGCGGCTTCCACCGCGCGGCCGGAAGTGGCGATCACATTGGCGCCCATCATGCGGCTCATGCCGGCCACGCCGATGGCGGACAGTAGACCGCCGATGGTGGTCGGGATCAGGCAGACCAGCAGCGCCACCAGGGTGGTGATGCTGATCGGCGAGCCGGCCTTGACCGCGTCCACGCTGAACAAGGAGAACGGCAGCAGGGTGACGGTGACGATCAGGAATACGATGGTCAAGGCCACCAGCAGAATGGTCAGCGCGATCTCGTTCGGCGTTTTCTGGCGCTTGGCGCCTTCCACCATGGCGATCATGCGGTCGAGGAAGGTTTCGCCCGGGTTGACGGTGATTTTCACCACGATCCAGTCGGACAGCACGCGGGTGCCGCCGGTGACGGAGGAGAAGTCGCCGCCGGATTCGCGGATCACCGGCGCGGATTCGCCCGTGATGGCGGATTCGTCAACGGAGGCCACGCCTTCGATCACTTCGCCGTCCACCGGGATCACGTCGCCGGCTTCCACCAGCACGTAGTCGCCTTTGCGCAGGCTGGTGCCGTCCACGATGCTCTTGGCGGCGCCGTGGTTGCCGCCGGCCAGCTTCTTGGCCACCACATTCTTCTTGGCGGAGCGCAGGCTGGCGGCCTGGGCTTTGCTGCGGCCTTCGGCCAGCGCTTCGGCGAAGTTGGCGAACAGCACGGTGAACCACAGCCACAAGGCGATGCCCAGGATGAAGCCGGAGGAGGCCTCGCCCTGGCCGGCCAGCGACTGGAGCCACAGCGCGGTGGTCAGAATGCTGCCCACGTACACCACGAACATCACCGGGTTGCGCCACTGGGTGCGCGGCGACAGCTTCTTGAACGAATCGACGATGGCGGGTTTCACCAGCGCCGGATCGAACATGCCCTTGCTCGCGCTCTTGTGGCCGGCAGCGGCAGGTTCCGCTACCAGGGTCTTTGAATGATTCTTGTCGTTCATCTCGAGTTTCCTTGACTGACTGGCGCTTAGTGGACGGCGAGCATTTGCAGATGCTCGACTACCGGGCCCAGTGCCAGAGCCGGAACATAGTTCAACGCGCCTACCAGCAGCACGGTGCCGATCAATAACACCACGAACAACGGACCATGGGTCGGCAGGGTGCCGCTGGTGACGGCCAGGCGCTTCTTGGCTGCCAGCGAACCGGCGATGGCCAGGATCGGCACGATCATGAAGAAGCGGCCAAAGAACATGGCGATGCCGGTGGCGATGTTGTAGAACGGCGTGTTGGCGGACAGGCCGGCGAAGGCGCTGCCGTTGTTGTTGGCCGCGGAGGTGAAGGCGTACAGGATTTCGCTGAAGCCGTGCGCGCCCGGATTGGCGATGCCGGCCTTGCCCGCTGCCATGCTCACGGCGATGGCGGTCAGCGCCAGCACCAGGGTCGGGGTCACCAGGATGGTGATCGCGGTCATCTTCATCTCGTAGGTTTCGATCTTCTTGCCCAGGTACTCCGGCGTGCGGCCTACCATCAGGCCGGCGATGAACACGGCCAGGATGGCGAAGATCAGCATGCCGTACAGGCCGGAACCCACGCCGCCGAACACCACTTCGCCCAGCTGCATCAGGAACATCGGCACCATGCCGCCGATCGGCGTCAGCGAGTCGTGCATCGCGTTCACTGCGCCGCAGGAAGCGGAGGTGGTCACGGCGATGAACAGCGAGGTATCGATGATGCCGAAGCGCGCTTCCTTGCCTTCCATATTGCCGCCGGACTGCAGGCTGCTGGCTTGCTGGTCGATGTGCAGCGCGTTGTACTGCGGCACGCCGGCTTGCTCGGCGTTGGTTTCCACCACTACGGCGGTGGCGAACATGATGGTCATCGCGGCGAGGATGGCCCAGCCTTGGCGACGGTCGCCCACCATGCGGCCAAACAGGAAGCACAGCGCGGCCGGAATCAGGAAGATCGCGATGTCCTGCAGGAAGTTGGCGAACGGAGTCGGGTTTTCAAACGGATGGGCGGAGTTGGCGTTGAAGAAGCCGCCGCCGTTAGTGCCCAGCATCTTGATGGCTTCTTGCGAGGCCACCGGGCCCATCGGCAGGGTCTGCGTCTGGGTGGACTTGTCTTCCATCACCGGCTTGCCGTCTTTGCCGGTCACCGGATTGCCCTTGGCGTCAACCTTGGGCTGCTGGTACTTGGTCACTTCCAGCGTATGCACATCCTTGTAGGCGGACAGGTTCTGGATGACGCCCTGCTGGGTGAAGACCAGCGCCAGTACCAGCGCCAGCGGCAGCAGGATGTACATGGTCAGGCGGGTGATGTCCACCCAGAAGTTGCCGATCTTGCTGCTGTTGTGGCGGACAAAGCCGCGGATCAGCGCGATCACCACGGCGGCGCCGGTAGCGGCCGACAGGAAGTTCTGCACGGTCAGACCCAGCATCTGGGTCAGATAGCTCATCGTGGTTTCGCCGCCGTAACCTTGCCAGTTGGTATTGGTGATGAAGGAGATGGCGGTGTTGAACGACGAATCCGGCGATACGGCGGCCATTGCCTGCGGGTTGAACGGCAGCGCGCCTTGCAGACGCTGCAAGGCGTAGACGGCGACCGCGCCCAGCACGTTGAACAGGATCAAGGCCACGGTGTAGCCGCGCCAGCCCATTTCCTCATCCTGCTTGATGCCGGCGAGGCGATAGAAACCGCGTTCTAGCGGCGCGAAAAAGCGTACCGGACCGACGTTTTCCCCCTGCATGATGCGCGTCATATACGCGCCCAGAGGCCAGGCCAGTGCGACCAGCACGGCCAGGAACAGCCCCAGTTGGAGCATGGCGGGTGTTGTCATGATTAGAAATTCTCCGGTTTGACCAATGCGTAGATCAGATAGACGAACAGTCCAAGCGCCAGCAGGGCGCTGATCAGGTACCAGGCAGTCATTGCTTGCCTCCCAGTCGGTCACAGGCTGCGATCAGCAGCCAGGTCAGTGCGCAGAACAGCGCGACCAGGCCCAGATAAAGCCAATCCATAGTGAAAATCTCCATGCGTAATGTGCGATGTGGAAGGTAATCAAACCGGCGTCAAAAACCTGATAAAAGCGAGATGCCTCGTGTAAAGAAAGTATAAAAATTATCTTTATTGGCCATTTTTTAGGAAAAAAATTCCTCTGTCGTCGTATTGTTGGAATTTTTTTAGGCGAAAAGCGGCGCGCTGCGTCAAGTCAACGCTTTGCGGATACGTGATTTCCGGGGTGCAAGAACGGGATGGGATGGTGTAAAGAAAAATACATGAGGCGCGCCGCCATTGTGGGCGGAGGCAGGTGGGCGGGGCCGTGCGGCCCCGTCAAGGTTTCAGAACAGATCGTCGCAACGGTCGGCTAGGAAGCGGGCGTCGTCGCGGTCGTGGGCCCGTTGCCGCACTTTCTGCTGGCGCGACCTTTCCTCGTCGCTCAGCTGCGGTTTGGCCACGGCATAGAGGAAGCTTTCATGCTGGTCTCGGGCCTGTTTTCTACGAACGCTCAGGGGGATACGAGAAATCATCCTGCACCTTTCGATCTCGAAACGTGGACTTCTCAGGGCGATCCTGACGGCTGGCGCGGACGTGGCCGGCAAGCTGGGCGGGCTGCGCCCTGACTGTATCAAGTTGACGCGATTTGTTCGGTTTGTAAAGGCCTTGGGTGTAAATCAGGCGGCGATTGTGGCGTTCCATGTCATTTTGTTTCGATTAAAACTTAGCCCACTGTTGTTACGGCGCCGTGATGCCGCGATGAAACTTGCAGGGTAAGCTAGATATATGTTTTAGAAATATATTGTTGTATCAAAACGATCTAAATTGTTATAAGCAAACCGCGTAGCATCAGTTGATTATTGCAGGATAAATGAGGACGGCTATGGATCTGGGATACACGGTGGCGGGGCTGGCGGTTGGCTTTATCGTCGGGCTGACCGGCGTGGGCGGCGGCTCGCTGATGACGCCCATCCTGTTGTGGTTTGGCATTTCGCCGGCCACGGCCGTCGGCACCGACCTTCTGTACGCCGCGCTGACCAAGGCCGGCGGGGTGGTGGTGCATCATAGGCAGCGCCATATCGACTGGCGCATCACGCTGCAGCTGGCGCTGGGCAGTGTGCCGGCGGCGCTGTTGACGCTGGGCCTGCTGTCCTGGCTGCATGTGTCGCCGCGCATCATGGACGAAATATTCCGCTTTGTGCTCGGCCTGGCCTTGCTGCTGACTGCGGCGGCCATATTGGGCAAGCCTTGGCTGATGAAGGTGGGTGGGCGCCATGTGGCCAAGCTCGGCGTGGGCGAGCGCTGGTGGCCCACCGCGCTGGTGGGGGCGGTGCTGGGGGTGCTGGTGACGCTGAGCTCCATCGGCGCCGGCGCCTTGGGCACGCTGGCGCTGTTCATGCTGTATCCGGCGCTGTCCACCTCGCGTCTGGTGGGGACGGAAATCGCCCATGCGGTGCCGCTGACGCTGGTGGCCGGCCTGGGCCACGCCAGCATGGGGCATCTGGATTGGCTGCTGCTGTTGAAACTGCTCAGCGGCTCGCTGCCCGGCATCTGGCTGGGCAGCAAGCTGACCGGCAAGCTGGCGGACCACTGGCTGAGGCCGGCGCTGGCGGTGATGCTGGCGCTGGTGGGCGGCAAGCTGGTGTTATAAGCCGATTCAGGGATGGGTGTAGCGCTTCAGCAGAGAGGCGTAGCGGCCATCCTGTTTGATCTTGTCCAATGCCGCCTGCAGACGCGCGACGTATTCCGGCTTGCTATCCTTTTGCAGCGCGAAATAGAACTGCGTGCTGTCATCCAGCACTTGCACCGAATCCAGCCGCTCCGGGTCCTGGCCCTGTTGGCGCGCGGCGTAGCGCTGGAACAGCGCCACCCCAACCGTGTACGGCACCCGGTGCGCGTACAGCAGCTTGGCCGACTGCCCTTCGTCGTTGGTCAGCACCAGGTTTTGGTTTTCTGAAAACCCCCGGTCTTCCATCATCTTTTGCCCGGGCGTGTCGCGCGCTACCGCCACCCGCGCGCGCCGCGCGTCCTCTATCGAGGTGTACGGCAGCGCCTTGGGGCCGCCCAGTCGGAATAGCTCAATCGGCAAGGGCAGCGCCGGTCCCACCCATTTGAACAAGTCTTCGCGTTCCGGCGTGCGCACGGTCAGGTACAGCACGGTATTCGGCACCTGTTGCGCCTCCCGCAGCGCGCGGCTCCACGGCTTGATCTCAATGGTGGCGTGCAGGCCGCTTTCGTGCAGCATCATCAGCAGCAACTCATTGGAGAAGCCCTTGTAGTCGCCATCTTGCTGATAGCTCAGCGGCGGCAGGTTTTCGGTCAGCGCGTAGAGTTCCGGCGGGGGCTGGTCCGCCTGGGCGGATAACAGCTGGCAGCAGCAAGCGAGCAGGGCGAGCAAAGGCAGGCGCATGGCGCTCCCCTCGACGAAGTGGATACGTGTTTCCACTATAAGCAGGCGGTTGAGCGCAGGCAAAAAAAGCCCCGGGAGGTCCCGGGGGCATCAAAGCAAACAACAAAGGAGAAGCCATAAGAAGCATGTGTATATTATTTAACTCTGATTTTTCATGGCTTGATATGAAACAAACTTACAGGGCTTTGCTTCAAATTAGTGATCGGCAGGATTAGGGGCTGTTGACGTTTGGTGAGTGGATCGCGTTTGCGCCGATTTGGACCGGAAGCAAGGCGCACAGTCCGACGCATAGCATTCTACGCAAGGGCTGGGCAACGTGGCTTCCGGCCCAAAGCGGCCAAACCCGCAGGGCCGGGCGCCTTTCGCGCCGACTCTTCGTTGTTCCGCGCTGGCAGAGAATGACTATGCGGCGCGCGAAACGCCTCGATTCGGCGCAAAACGCATCCCGGCGCGACCGCTCTCCAAACGCCAACAGCCCCTAACAGGTTCAGGCGGCTAACTGCTTGCTCAATACCACGCGCTCATCATCCACCTCGGCGGCGTAAGGCTGGCGCTCGATCTCCTGATAACCGAGGCGCTGATAGAACGCCAGATTGCCCGGCAGGCGGCGGCGGGTTGCCAGCCGTATGCGTTGCACGCCTTGTTGCCGCAGCTGCGCTTCGGCGTGGTGGAGCAGGGCGGAACCCAGGCCTAGGCCTTGCAGTTCCGGGTGGGTGCAGACGCGTTTGACCTCGGCGCAGCCATCGTCCGGCGGCAGCACCAACAGGCAGGCGGCCAGTTGCCGTTTCTGCCAGGCCAGGAAGATCTGGCTGCCGCTGGCGAGGTGGCCGGTCAGGCTGGTGACGGTTTCGTCCAGCGCGGTGGGGCGGCTGGGAAGCGTGGCGGCCAGCGGGGCGAATGCCTGCTGGATCAGGTGACAGACGGCCGGTAGGTCATCCCAGTCGGCAAGGCGGAATTCGATGGTTTCCATGGCAGGCTCCTATTGACGGGATTGAGCGCATTTTGCAATCGAATTGTTACCGAATAAAAAACGGCCACATGATAGTCATGCGGCCGTTTCGTTTGCGTGCGGTTTGCGCGGCTTACAGCTTGGTCATCAGCCAGTCCGGCAGGCTTTGCAGCGCAGCCGGCAGGTTTTCCGGCTGGGTGCCGCCGGCCTGGGCCATGTCCGGGCGGCCGCCGCCCTTGCCGCCCACTTGCGTGGCGACTTGGTTGACCAGCTCGCCGGCCTTGACCTTGCCGGTCAGGTCCTTGGACACGCGGGCGATCAGGCTGACCTTGCCTTCGTTGACGCAAGCCAAGAGCGCGATGCCGCTTTCCAGGCGGTCCATCAGCTTGTCGCTCATCTCGCGCAGGGTGGCGGCGTCGACGTTGTCGATGCGGCTGCCGACGCACTTGACGCCGTTGATGGTGCGCATGCCGACGCTGACCAGTTCGTCCAGTTGGCCGAAGGCCAGCTGGCCCTTCAGCTGCTGGGCTTCCTTTTGCGCGGCTTTCAGTTCGGCTTGCAGGCGTTCGATCTTGGCGATCAGCTCGCCCGGCTGCGCTTGCAGCGCGCTGGCGGCGGTTTTCAGCTCCGCTTCCTGGGCCTGAACCCAGGCGACGGCGCCTTCGCCGGTCACGGCTTCGATCCGGCGCACGCCCGCGGCGACGCCGCTTTCGGCCACGATCTTGAACAGGCCGATGTCGCCGGTGCGCTTGACGTGGGTGCCGCCGCACAGTTCGGCGGAGAAGTTGCCCATGGTCAGCACTCGGACTTCCTCGCCGTATTTTTCGCCGAACAGCATCATCGCGCCGGATTTCTGGGCGTCTGCCATGCTCATCAGCTCGGCCTTGACCTCGACGTTATGTGCGATCACGCGGTTGACCACGCGCTCCAGCTCGGCGATCTGTTCCGCCGTTACCGGCTCGCCGTGGGCGAAGTCGAAACGGGTGCGTTCCGGATTGACCAGCGAACCCTTTTGCGCCACGTGGCTGCCCAGCACATGGCGCAGCGCCGCGTGCAGCAGGTGGGTGGCGGAGTGGTTGCGGGCGCTGGCCAGACGCTGGTGCAGGTCGATGGTGGCGGTGACGCTGTCGCCGACCTTCAGCGCGCCGCGGGCGAGCACGCCCTTGTGGCCGAAGACCGCGCCCTGGATCTTCTGGGTGTCGGCCACGTCGAACAGCGCGTCGATGCCGCCTACGGCGGAGATTTCGCCGACATCGCCGACCTGGCCGCCGCCTTCGGCGTAGAAGGCGGTGTTGTCCAGCACCACGATGCCTTCGTCGCCGGCGGACAGCGCCTCAACCGGCTCGGTGCCCTTGTACAGCGCCAGCACCTTGGCTTCCACGCTGCTCTTGTCGTAGCCGTGGAAGCAGGTGTCGTCGCCGCTGTAGCTGAGCTTGCCGGTCATCTTGAAGGTGGAGCCGGCGCGGCCGCGCTCGCGTTGCGCTTCCATGGCGCGCTCGAAGCCTTCCAGGTCGGCGTGGATGCCGCGTTCGCGGCAGATGTCGGCGGTCAGGTCCACCGGGAAGCCGAAAGTGTCGTACAGCTTGAAGATGGTTTCGCCATCCAGCTCTTTTTTGCCGCCTTCCAGCGCGGCGTCCACCAGCGCCATGCCGTTTTCCAGCGTCTCGGCGAACTTGATTTCCTCGGCGCGCAGCGCGTCTTCGATCTGAGCCTGCTTCTCGCGCAGCTCCGGATAGGCGTCGCCCATCTCTGCCGCCAGGTCGGCCACGATCTTATGGAAGAACAGGCCCTTCTGGCCCAGCTTGTAGCCGTGGCGGATCGCGCGGCGGGCGATGCGGCGCAGCACGTAGCCGCGGCCTTCGTTGGACGGCAGGATGCCGTCGGCGATCATGAAGGAACAGGCGCGGATGTGGTCGGCGATGACTTTCAGCGACGGCACGTCCTGGCTGTAGGCCACGCCGGTTTCGCGCGCGGCGGCGCGCACCAGGCAGGCCAGGCCATCGGTTTCAAAGTTGGACTTGACGTGTTGCAGCACGGTGGACAGGCGCTCCAGGCCCATGCCGGTATCGACGGACGGCTTGGGCAGCGGGTGCAGCACGCCGGATTCGTCGCGGTTGAACTGCATGAACACGTTGTTCCAGATTTCCATGAAACGATCGCCGTCTTCGTCCGGGCTGCCCGGAGGGCCGCCGGCCACGTCTGCGCCGTGGTCAAAGAAGATTTCGGTGCACGGGCCGCAGGGGCCGGTGTCGCCCATGGTCCAGAAGTTGTCGGACGCGTACGGCGCGCCCTTGTTGTCGCCGATGCGGACGATCTTGTCGGCCGGCAGGCCGACGGTCTTGTGCCAGATGTCGTAGGCTTCGTCGTCGCTGGCGTACACCGTCACCATCAGACGGTCCTTCGGCAGGGCCAGCCATTGTTCGCCGGTGAGGAATTCCCAGGCGAAGGTGATGGCGTCGCGCTTGAAGTAGTCGCCGAAGCTGAAGTTGCCCAGCATTTCGAAGAAAGTGTGGTGGCGCGCGGTGTAGCCGACGTTTTCCAAGTCGTTGTGCTTGCCGCCTGCGCGCAGGCATTTCTGGCTGGTGGTGGCGCGGGTGTAGTCGCGCTTTTCAAAGCCCAGGAACACGTCCTTGAACTGCACCATGCCGGCGACGGTGAACATCAGCGTCGGGTCGTTGCCCGGGATCAGGCTGCTGGAGGCGACTACCTGGTGGCCTTTGGAGGCGAAGAAATCCAGGAATTTCTGGCGAATTTCAGAGGTTTTCATGATTTTTGGTCAATTTTCAAAATCTGGTCCGGGCGCCGTGCCAAGACGAATCCGTCGATTGTGTCAAGCTGGAGCCTGGCTGGCAAGCGCTTCGCAGCGCCGTTTCAGCGCCTGGTTCATCAGCACGAAGCCGCTGCGGGCGTTGTCCAGCAGCGCGCCGCCGATCAGAGGCAGCAGGATGCCGGAAAAATCCTCGCCGTGATGAAAGCGGGTGCCGCCGTCTGCCAGCGCTTCCAGCCGGAAGTAGTGTTCGCCGTCGAACAGGCCCGGCAGCAGCAGTTTGCCGCGCCAGCGCAGTTGCTGCGCGGCGGCAAACGCCATCAGCCGCGGCCGGAAGGTCATGCGCCGGCCGCCGGGCGGATGAATGGTGGCCACCAGGCTGGCGCCGGTTTCGCGGCGGCCGTGCAGGCCGACGATGAACGGGTTCCATTCCGGGTAGCGCGGCCAGTCGGTCAGCACCCGCCATACCTGATCCGGAGCGGCGGCGATGTCGATCTCGGTGGCGATGCTGCGCTTGGCCATGGCTCAGTCCTCGTAGAAGTCGTCGTCGGCGCCGGCGATCACCTGGCGGATCACATCCGTCGGGAAGCCGCGTTGCGCCAGAAAACGGTACTGTTTGGCTTTTTCCGCGGCGTCGGCCGGCGGGCGGCCGAATTTCTTGCGCCACTGTTCGCGCGCGCTGGCCAGATCGTCCTGACCGGCCAGGGCCTGGCGTATGGTGTCATCGTCCACGCCGCGTTGGCGCATTTCCTGCGACAGCCGGCGGCTGCCGAACTTGCCGCCCTTGCTGGCGGCGAATTGCTGGGCGAAGCGGCTGTCCGACTGCCAGTTGGCGGCCGCCAGCTCGTCCAGCACGGCTTCCAGCTGTTCCATGCTTTCGGCAAAAGGCGCGAGCCGCCGGACCAGCTCGCGCCGGGAATACTCCCGGCGCGACAGCAGATCGGCGGCCCGCGCCTTCAGGCTTTTGCCGCTTGAGGCCATCAAGCGTCGAGGGCGTCGTCGACGAATTCTTCTTCGTCGGCCTGGCCTTCGGTGATTTCCACCTTCACGCCCACCGCTTCGCGGATCTTGCGCTCGATTTCTTCGGCGATGGCCGGGTTGGCCTTCAGCCACTCGCGGGTATTGTCCTTGCCCTGGCCGATCTTCTGGCCGTTGTAGGCGTACCAGGCGCCGGACTTGTCGATGAAGCCGTGCTTGACGCCCAGCTCGATGATTTCGCCTGCGCGCGAAATGCCTTCGCCGTACAGGATTTCGAAATCAGCCTGGCGGAACGGCGGCGAGACCTTGTTCTTCACCACTTTGACGCGGGTGTCGTTGCCGATCACTTCCTCGCCCTTCTTGATGCCGCCGGTGCGGCGGATGTCCAGACGCACGGAGGCGTAGAACTTCAGCGCGTTGCCGCCGGTGGTGGTTTCCGGGTTGCCGAACATCACGCCGATCTTCATGCGGATCTGGTTGATGAAGATCACCAGGGTGTTGGTGCGCTTGATGTTGCCGGTCAGCTTGCGCAGGGCCTGGCTCATCAGTCGGGCTTGCAGGCCGACGTGGCTGTCGCCCATTTCGCCTTCGATTTCCGCCTTCGGCACCAGCGCGGCCACCGAGTCCACCACGATCACGTCCACGCCGCTGGAACGCACCAGCATGTCGCAGATTTCCAGGGCCTGTTCGCCGGTGTCCGGCTGCGAGATCAGCAGGTCTTCCACGTTTACGCCCAGCTTCTGCGCGTAAATCGGGTCCAGCGCGTTTTCCGCGTCGATGTAGGCGCAGGTGCCGCCCAGCTTTTGCGCTTCGGCCACGACTTGCAGACACAGGGTGGTTTTACCGGACGATTCCGGGCCGTAGATTTCCACCACGCGGCCGCGCGGCAGGCCGCCGACGCCCAGCGCCAGGTCCAGGCTCAGCGAACCGGTGGAGACCACCTGCAGGTTTTCGTTGATCTGGTTGTCGCTCATGCGCATGATCGAGCCCTTGCCGAACTGCTTTTCAATCTGGGCCAGGGCCGCGGCCAGCGCCTTGCTCTTGTCTTCGGATGCCATGCTGTCTCCAAATGGGGTAGGTCGGACCAATAATGGGGCGATTATCGCAGAAAACCAGAGGGCTAACAGCAGCTTGCCGGCCATCCGGCGCGTGCCATAGTCGTAAACCCGCGCGCCGCCCCCTTTTGGCGCGGTTCAGGATGTGTACAATGGGAGACATGATGAACGAACGCGCCCAACATCTGCTGAAAGCGCTGATCGAGCGCTACATCGCCGACGGTCAGCCTGTGGCCTCCAAGGCCCTGTCGCTGCTGCCCGGCGTGGAACTGTCTTCGGCCACCGTGCGCAATGTGCTGGCCGATCTGGAAGGCATGGGCCTGATCGCCTCGCCGCATACCTCGGCCGGGCGGGTGCCCACCGCGCGCGGCTACCGGCTGTTCGTGGACCGCCTGCTGACCATCCGTCCGCTGGACCAGGTGTCGCTGCAGGAACTGGAGCATAATCTGCAGCCGGACAGCCCGCAGCGCATCGCTCAGGCCGCCTCGTCCCTGCTGTCCGAATTGACCAGCTTTGCCGGCGTGGTGCTGACGCCGCAGCGCAGCGATGTCGCTTTTCGTCAGATCGAATTTCTGCGCCTGTCCGAACGGCGGGTGCTGATGATACTGGTGACGCTGGACGGCGATGTGCAGAACCATTTGCTGGTGACCGAGCGCGACTACACGCCGAGCGAGCTGATCGAGGCCGGCAATTTCATCAACCAGCATTACGCCGGCCAGGGGCTGAGCGCCGTCGCGCAGCGGGTGGAGAGCGAGCTCAAGCAGCTGCAGGGCGATATCGCCGAATTGATGTCCGCCGCGGTGATGCTGGGGCGTCAGACGCTGGCGCAAAGCGGCGAGGACGTGGTGGTGACCGGCGGCTCGCGCCTGCTGCAGGTGCATGACCTGTCCGACGACCTGTCGCGTTTGCGCGAGCTGTTCGGCGTGTTCGAGCGCAAGACCGAGTTGCTGAAGCTGCTGGCGCAGGGCCGGGAGGCGAGCGGGGTGAACATTTTCATCGGCGAGGAGTCTGGCGTGGTGACGCTGGACGAATGCTCGGTGGTCACCGCGCCGTATTGCATCAACGGCCAGGTGGTCGGCACGCTGGGCGTGGTCGGCCCCACCCGCATGGCTTACGAACGCGTCATTCCGATTGTCGACATCACCGCGCGGCTGGTCAGCAACGCGTTGTCGTTCCGTGAGTGAGCTTGGCGCCTGCGCCCGGAATTTGGGATATCCAACTGGAAAACAATACACCATGAAAATCATGCAGAAACTAGCCGCCGCGGCTGCCCTGGCCGCGCTGGCGTTTTCCGCCGCCCCGGCTTTCGCCGACGCCGACTTCCTCGCCCGCCCCGATGTGCAGCGCTATATCGACGAGCAAGTGGCCAGCGGCCAGTTCAACCGCCCCGAGCTGGAGGCGGTGTTCGCCAATGTCGAACTGAAGCCGAATATCATCCGCATTCTGGACAAGCCGTCCACCTCGCGGCCGTGGTACCAATTCCGCGCCACCACCGTCAACGAGAGGCTGATCGCCGACGGCGTGGCCTTCTGGCAGGCCAATGCCGACGCGCTGGCGCGCGCCGAGCGCCAATACGGCGTGGCGCCGGAGGTGATCGTCGCCATCCTCGGCGTGGAGACCCATTACGGCCGCAACACCGGCAGCTTCCGGCTGGTGGATTCGCTGTCCACCATCGGTTTCGACTACCCACGCCGCGCCGCGTATTTCCGCGGCGAGCTGACCCAATTCCTGCTGCTGGCCAAGGAAGAGGGCAAGGACCCGCTGACGCTGAAGGGTTCCTACGCCGGCGCGATGGGCCTGCCGCAGTTCATGCCGTCCAGCTACCGCAAGTGGGCGGTGGACTTTGACGGCAGCGGCCACCGCGACATCTGGAACAATCCGCACGACGCCATCGGCAGCGTGGCCAACTACTTCCAGCTGCACGGCTGGAAGCCCGGCGACGACGTGGTGGTGCCGGCCAGCGTGGTGGCCGGTCCGCAGATCGATCAGCTGCTGGCCGACAAATTCAATCTGCACTACACGGTGGGCGATCTGCGCAAGATGGGCGTGGCGCCGCAGGCGCCGTTGGCCGACGACGTGCCGGCCGTGCTGTTCTCGCTGGAGTCGGCGCCGGGCGTCACCGAGTACTGGCTGGGCCTGAACAATTTCTACGCGATCACCCGCTACAACCGCAGCACGCTGTACGCCAAGGCGGTGCAGGAGATCGCCAGCCAGCTGCGCCAGCGCTACTTCGCCGAACTGGCGCGGCAGCAGGAGCCGGCCTCGGCCGGCATGTAAGCCGCAGCCGCTCTCTTTTCCACCGGCGCCGTCCATCGCGGCCGCGCCGGCGAAACCTGTCGCCTTGCGCGGCAATTGCCATTAAAATCCGCCCCCATGAGCTATCAAGTCCTTGCCCGCAAGTGGCGTCCCAAGCGCTTCGCCGACCTGGTCGGCCAAGAGCATGTGGTGCGCGCCCTGTCCAACGCCCTCAAAGAGCAGCGGCTGCACCACGCCTATCTGCTGACCGGCACCCGAGGCGTAGGCAAGACCACCATCGCCCGCATCCTGGCGAAAAGCCTGAACTGCGAAACCGGCACCACCGCCGAGCCTTGCGGCGAGTGCCAGGCCTGCCGCCAGATCGACGCCGGCCGCTTTGTCGACCTGCTGGAAATCGACGCCGCGTCCAATACCGGCATCGACAATATCCGCGAAGTGCTGGAAAACGCCCAGTACGCGCCGACCATGGGCCGCTTCAAGGTCTACATCATCGACGAAGTGCACATGCTGTCGAAAAGCGCCTTCAACGCGATGCTGAAGACGCTGGAGGAGCCGCCCGGCCACGTCAAATTCATCCTGGCCACCACCGATCCGCAAAAAGTGCCGGTCACGGTGCTGTCCCGCTGCCTGCAGTTCTCCTTGCGCAATATGACGCCGCAGCAGGTGTCGACGCACTTGGCCCATATGCTGGAAGTCGAAGGCATTCCGTACGAGGCGCCGGCCTTGGCCTTGCTGGGCCGCGCCGCGTCCGGCTCCATGCGCGACGCGCAGTCGCTGCTGGATCAGGCCATCGCCTATGGCCTGGGCGAAGTGAGGGAAGACGGCGTACGCGCCATGCTGGGCGCGGTGGACCGCCGCTATCTGTTCAGCCTGCTGCAGGCGCTGGCCGCCTCCGATGGCGCGGCGCTGATGGCTGAGGCCGACAAGCTGGCAGAGCGCGGCATCAGCTTTGACGCCACCTTGTCCGAATTGGCGGTTTTGCTGCAGCAACTGGCGCTGGCGCAGACGGTGCCGGCCGCGTTGGCCGACGACGAGCCGGAGCGCGAGGCGATTTTCGCGCTGGCCGACGCCATCGCGCCGCAAGACGTGCAGTTGTACTATCAGATTGCCATCCATGGCCGCAAAGACCTGGCCTTGGCGCCGGACGAACATGCCGGCTTCAATATGACGCTGCTGCGCATGCTGGCCTTCCATCCGGCCCGCGCGCCGGCGGAAAGCGCCGCGCCCTGTCTCTTATACACATCTCCGAGCCCACGAGACTCAAAAAGGGGGGGGGGGGGGGGGGGGGGGGGGGGGGGGGGGGGGGGGGGGGGGGGGGGG